>JANMHY010000529.1:0-24521 GCA_031375525.1 Burkholderiales bacterium | reverse complement strand
CCCGGCAACGTGAGGCCGACGGCTTCGGCGATGCCCATCATCGTCGCCGCGGTGCCCATCGTCATGCAGGTGCCGTGGCTGCGCGCGATGCCGGCCTCCATCTCGCGCCACGCTTGGTCGGACAAGCGGCCCGCTCGTCGTTCATCCCAGTACTTGAACGCATCGCTGCCCGAGCCGAGCACCTGGCCGCGCCAGTTGCCGCGCAGCATCGGCCCGGCCGGCAGGTAGATGAACGGCAGGCCCATCGACAGCGCGCCCATCGTCAGGCCCGGCGTGGTCTTGTCGCAGCCGCCCATCAGCACCGCGCCATCGACCGGGTGCGAGCGCAACAGCTCCTCGGTTTCCATGGCGAGGAAGTTGCGATACAGCATCGTCGTCGGCTTGACCAGCGACTCACTCAAGCTGATCGCCGGCAGCTCGAGCGGAAAACCGCCGGCCTGCAGCACGCCGCGTTTGACGTCATCGACGCGCTGCTTGAAGTGCGAGTGGCATTGGTTGGCGTCGCTCCAGGTGTTGACGATGGCGATCACCGGCTTGCCGACCCAGTCTGCGTGCGCATAGCCCATCTGCAGCACGCGCGAGCGGTGGCCGAAGGAGCGGAAGTCGTCGGGCGCGAACCAGCGTGCGGAGCGGAGTTGAGCGGCGGTCTTCATTCGTCGGAGAGGGGGTAGCCCCGGCCCTTGTAGTCGAACTCGACCAGTTCCCCAATGGGAATGTCCTTGACTGCGAGTTGGCGAAGTCGTTTGCATGCGTTCCAATAGGCGCGGCCGCTTACGTCGAGCGGAAGGCAATTGCTGATTTCGTAAGCCATGACTTCCAGCCCAGAAGAAGATTTGGTCACCGTCATCGTGCCCGCCTACAACGCGGCCGCGACCATCGACGAGACGCTGCGCAGCGTGCGCGCGCAGTCGTACGCGTCGCTTGAGATCATCGTGGTTGACGATGGCTCCGTCGACTCGACAGCGCAGATCGTCGAGCGCCATGCGCAAGCCGACGCCAGGGTGGTGTTGATTCGGCATCCGGCAAACCAAGGCGTGGCCGCGGCGCGCAACACTGCCATTGCGGCTGCAAAGGGCGACCTCATTGCACCCATCGATGCCGATGACCTGTGGCATCCGCGCAAGATCGAGAAGCAGGTGGCGGCGATGCGTCGTGGCGGCAGCAAGGTGGGTTTGGTCTACACGTGGTCGGCGCTGCTCGACGAGCAGAGCCGGGTGACGGCGCTGGCGGGGCAGTACCTTTATCAGGGCAACGTGTTGACGTGCGTCTGTGAATGCAACATGGTTGGCAACGGAAGCAGCCCGCTCATGCGTGCCGATGTCATAAGGCAAGTCGGTGGCTACGATTCGTCGTTGGTCGGCCTCGACGCTCAAGGCTGTGAAGACTGGGCGCTGTACTTGGCAGTCGCCGAGTCTTTCGAGTTTGCCGTCGTGCCGGAGTACCTGACCGGGTACCGTGCTTTGCCGACGAGCATGTCCACGGACTATGAACAGATGTGGCGCTCTTTTTGCGCGGTCGAAGCGAAAGCGCGCGCGCGACGGCCGGATCTTGCACGTTACCTGCGAGAAGGTCTGTCCAACATGTGCTACATGAGCTATCGACGGGCCAAGGCTGCAAGCTGCGAACGCGAAGCCAAGGCGCTTTTGCAGCACCTGATTTTCAGAATGCCCTACTACGCGTTGAAGATCTTTCTTTACAGGCCGCTGCGTCAAGCCATCCGCAGAAGCGTCGCCAGGCAGCCTGCTGTAGCGACGGCCGGCAGTGGAGAGCGCCACCCGGCGGCTTGGCCGATCGAGCATGCTTGACGTGAGTGCCGTCGAGCACGTCCTGCGCCGGGCCTGCCGCTACGATGCGCCGCGCGATCATCTGCAAAAGGGACTGGCTCCATGAAGATCACGATCATCGGCACCGGCTACGTCGGTCTCGTCACCGGCGCCTGCCTGGCCGAGATGGGCAACCATGTGCTGTGCCTGGACATCGATGACGAGAAAGTTCGCCAGCTCGAGTCCGGCGTGATGCCGATCCATGAAGAGGGCCTGACGGAAGTGGCGCAGCGCAATGCCGCTGCGGGCCGCTTGCAATACACCACCGACCTGAAGCGCGCCGTGGCCCACGGCACGCTGCTCTTCATCGCCGTGGGCACGCCGCCGGGCGAAGACGGCTCGGCCGATCTGCAGTACGTGCTGGCCGCGGCGCGCGACATCGGCCGGCTGATGACCGACTACAAGGTGGTGATCGACAAGAGCACCGTGCCCGTGGGCACCGGCGACAAGGTGCGCGCGGTGATCGCCGAAGAACTCGGCAGGCGCGATGTGCGCGTGGATTTCGCCGTGGTCTCGAACCCCGAGTTCCTCAAGGAGGGCGCGGCAGTTGCCGACTTCATGCGCCCTGACCGCGTGATCATCGGCGCCGACGACGAGCGTGCGATCCTGCTGATGCGCGCGCTGTACGCGCCGTTCGTTCGCAACCGCGACCGCGTGCTGCTGATGGACGTGCGCAGCGCCGAGTTCACCAAGTACGCCGCCAACTCGATGCTGGCCACGCGCATCAGCTTCATGAACGAGCTGTCGCGCGTGGCCGAACGCGTGGGCGCCGACATCGAACAGGTGCGCCTGGGCATCGGCTCCGATCCGCGCATCGGTTCGCAGTTTCTCTATCCCGGCATCGGCTATGGCGGCTCGTGCTTTCCCAAGGACTTGAAGGCGCTGGTGCGCTCCGCCGCCGAGGTGGGGGTGACGCTGCAATTGCTGTCGGCCGTTGAAGCGGTCAACGAGCAGCAAAAGCAGGTGCTGGTCGACAAGGTGGTGCAACGCTGGGGTGCAGACCTTTCCGGCAAGACCCTCGCGCTGTGGGGCCTGGCCTTCAAGCCGAAGACCGACGACATGCGACAGGCGCCTTCACTGACGCTGGTGCGCGAACTCTCGCGCCGGGGTGCGCGCGTGCGCGCCTACGATCCGGTGGCCGCCGCCGAGGCGCAGCGGGTGTTGGGCGAGACGGCGGGCTTTGTCATCGCCGACACGGCCGAGGCGGCGCTGCACGGCGCCGACGCGCTGTTGATCGCCACCGAGTGGAAGGAATTCCGCACGCCGGATTTTGAAGCGATGCGTCGCGCGCTGAAGACGCCGCTGGTCTTCGACGGGCGCAACCTCTACGAGCCTGCGCTGATGGCGAGTTTTGGTTTCGAGTACCACTCGATCGGCCGGCCTGCGGCGCATCCGGCTGCTGTTTAGTCGCGCCGCGGGGCAGCGGGGCTCGCCAGCGCCGTCGACCGTGACGTAGATCACGAATCGAAGGCAGCACGTTCGGCGCCGATCGAAGCAATTCCGTAGTCATTTCCTCCATTTGTAAGCAGCGCAGGGTCGCTCCTGTGGTGCTTGCAGCGCGGTGGCGTGGACCGGTTTTGGTGCAACTTTGAGCGTCACGCGGCAGTGCGCAAACCCGCTTGGGTGCTGGCGATGCACGCTGCGGCGGTCTGACAGGGCGGGCCTGTCGGCACTGCTCCCCCCACGACTTAGGGGTAGCAAAACGCCATTGAAAGGTGTTTCCCCCAGTTGCGCACTGTCGCAGACCGCACAGCGCGCTCCGATATGGTTCATTCCCTTGGACGCATCGACGCTGCCCTGTTGGCCGGCAAAGTGGCGTCCGGCCGTGAACAGACAGCGACAGTGCTGCGGGACGGCTTCGAAAAAACAAGCGGTCCCGGATGTCGTTGTGTGCGTACGCAGCCAACCCTCGAAAGGTCCGGCGGCGGGTGGCAAGCGTGTTGGGACCAGAGATCGAACGTCGATTGGGAACCCAACAATGAGCAAAGCCAAGGCAAATTGGCGTCAACTCCAGCTGCTGTGGCCGGTGGCTGTGGCCGCGCTGGCAGCCTGTGGCGGCGCAAGTGAAAACGTCGATGACGCCGCGACAGCACAAGCAGACAGTGTGGCTGCGACGCAGCAGATGGAAGCTGCTGCACGACGCCGGTGGGCTCCGGCTCCCACCCCGGCTCCCATCCCTGCGCCGCCACCGTCACCCACTGAGTTGTGCCCCTGCGCGATCTGGCCGGCAACCGCCGTGCCAGCGCAAGTTGCGCCGGATACGGCATCGGTGAACCTGGGCGTGAAATTCGCTAGCGATGTCAGCGGCTACGTGACCGGCGTCAAGTTCTACAAGGGCGCCGGCAACAACGGTACGCACGCCGGCTCGTTGTGGTCAAGCTCGGGGCAATTGCTGGCCCAGGCCAACTTCACGAGCGAGACAGCAACCGGCTGGCAGACGGTGAGCTTCCCGACGCCAGTGCCGATCACGGCCGGAGCGACCTATACCGCGTCTTACCTCGCGCCTGTGGGCCGGTACGCAGTCGATCTTGGCTACTTCAGCCAGTCTCATATCGCTGCGCCGCTGCGGGCCGATGCCGGTGTCTACATGTACAGCGCGTCGAGTTCGTTCCCAAACTTGCAATGGAACGCCAGCAACTACTGGGTAGACGTGGTGTTCACCACGACCACCACAGCTCCGGCACCGGCACCAGCACCGGCACCAGCACCAGCACCAGCACCAGCACCAGCACCAGCACCAGCACCAGCACCAGCACCAGCACCAGCTCCGGTTGCCGCCGTGTCCTGGTCCGCTGCACCAAACTCGACAGGAATCCGATACCGCGTGTATTACGGAACGGTCTCGGGCACTTACTTGCAGCCGCGCGGTGCCGGCATCGACGCCGGGGCAAGTACCAGTTACGCAGTTACCGGCTTAACCTCCGGCAACCAATACTATTTCGCTGTGACGGCATTGGATGTGAGTGGACAGGAGAGTCCGTTCTCCGTGGAAGCGACCAAGTTCGTCCCGTAGTCCGCCGCCACTGTTTCAACAGAGTTTTCGAGAGCCCACCATGAACCGATACCTAAGAACCATCGTGCTGTTTGTTCTCTGCCTATCTGCCGGCCTGGCACAGGCAGCGACCAAGTACGTCAGACCTGACGCGACGGGACGCAATGACGGATCTGACTGGGCCAATGCCTACAGATCGTTGCCTTCCGCGTTAGTGCGGGGCGACACGTACTACTTGGCAGATGGCGGCTACGGCGCCCGAACCTTTGCTGATCCGCAGAGCGGCAGCGCGGTGATCACCATCAAGAAGGCAACCATTGCCGATCACGGCATCGACTTGGGTTGGCAAGCCAGCTACGGCGACGGCCAAGCCGTCTTTGACTCCGTAGTTCGGTTCGAGTCCGGGTACTACATGTTCGACGGACAGACCCGCAACGAAAGCAATTGGTTCGACGGCGCCGCCTATGGCATCAGGATCAACCACAACAACATGGACCAGAACATCGTCATCCAAAACTACGGTAAGGCGCCTTCCAACATCACGATAAAGCACGTATTTGTGGACGCGATCCTGGGCAACCTGCCGGGCAACACGGTACGTCGGTACGCCATCGATACAGATGACTTCGACGGAGGAGCGACCGCGACCAATCTGGTTTTTACGCGCATGTTTGTTTCGGGCAGCAACAACGTCTGGTTCCTTCGCACAACCAATGGCGCCATCGTCGAGTACAGCGCTTCGGATGGTGCACAGAGCAACAACGCCAATCATGGCGAGATCGTCAACCTGTACTACAGCGGCAACAACGCCATCTTGCGCTACAACCACTGGCGTAACTCGTTCGTCGTTGGCGAAGGCGGTACGGCCCTCGTGGCGATCACGCAAGCCAACGGCTTGCACTTCTACGGCAACATCGCAGACAACTTCTTCGTCGGGGACGGGGCGGTTGGCTACAACGGCTACTCAACAAGCAACAATCGGGTCTATAACAATACGTTCGTCAGAGGGATCGGCTACAACTCCGGCATGGCTTGGGGCAGCGGCACCAACAACATCGTCCAGAACAACGTGTTCATCGACTGCCGCAGCGTGTGGATCGAGGGTTCGCACGACTACAACACGTTTACCGACAGCAGCAGCCGCGGCGAGGCCAATGCCCAGACGAACGTGTCGTCTTCGATCTTCACGAACTTCGCCGCGGGCGATCTGCGTCTGCGCTCGGAAACGTCGGCCGGTGTGGCGTTGGCATCCCCTTTCAACAAGGACCTTCGCGGCAATGTTCGCGGGGCGGACGGAGTCTTTTCTCGCGGCGCTCTGGAGTATTCGAGCAACGCGTCCTCGACTGCGTTGACGCCTCCTACGAACATAGTAGTGAGGTAGTAGCGGCCCGGCTGTCATCGGCCAAATGCGAAGGCCCGCCCCGCAAGGGGCGGGCCTTCGCTTATGTGTGGGGGGCGGATGCGCCATCGAACCCTTGCAACTCAATCCGAATCGAGTCATTCTTTGGCAGATCTCACTCGGTTCGATTCGTGACGCCCTTAGCCTTTATCTTTCTGCTCGCCAACGTCGCAGCACTGGCGTTCCTGCCGCTGCGCTGGGCTGCCGCTCCGTTGTTGCTGGGCGCTTGCTACATGACGCTCGGTCAAGGCGTAGAAATCGGACCGTTCAACTTTCCGATCATTCGCATCCTGATTGCCGTCGGTTTGCTGCGTGTCCTGTTCCGCGGTGAGCGGCTTTCCAGCCCAGTGAACAGTTTGGACGTGCTGATGATCACCTGGGCCGGGTGGGCGATCTTCAGCGGCATCTTCCACGAAGACGCGCTGGCCACTCTCATCAACCGGTCGGGTATCGTCTTCAACGCGTGCGGCATCTACTTCTTGCTGCGGTTCTTCTGCGGCTCGGTGGACGATGCTTTGCTCCTTTGCCGGTTGACCGCACTGCTGCTGATTCCACTGGCGGCGACGATGCTTGGGGAGCGATTGACCGGGCGCAACGTCTTCGCGGTCTTCGGGGGCGTAGGCGAGTACTCCGAAGTGCGAGATGGCGTGGTCAGGGCGCAGGGACCATTTGCCCACTCGATTCTCGCCGGGTCCATCGCGGCCGCATCCCTGCCGCTGATGCTTGCCCTGTGGAGCAAGCGACGGCGCCTGGCCTGCGCCGGGATCGCAGCGAGCTGCGCCATCGTGTTCCTGTCCGCATCGAGCGGCCCCATTCTCAGTGCCGGTTTCGCTTTTGTGGCCATGGCGTTGTGGGCTTGGAGGCGTCACATGCGCAAACTGCGATGGGCGTTGCTGGTGGGGTACCTGGTGCTCGAGGTGGTGATGAAGGCGCCGGCTTACTTCCTGCTGGCACGGATCGATTTGACGGGAAGCAGCACCAGCTGGCACCGAGCTCAGCTGATCGATGCCGCCGTGAAGCACCTAGACGAGTGGTGGTTCAGCGGTACCGACTACACCCGCCACTGGATCATGCACAACTCCGGTTGGACAGATCAGCACATCGACATCACGAACTACTACGTGATGATGGGTATCTACGGCGGGTTGCCGTTGCTCGTATTGTTCGTTGCCGTCCTCGTCATGGGTTTTGCCTTTGCCGGTCGCATCGTCGCCGAGGGCGCAGCAGACACTCAGGGCGCTTTCTTGGCGTGGGCGCTGGGGTCATCGCTCTTCGCCCATGCTGCGACTTTCATGTCCGTTGCCTACTTCGATCAGTCGGTGGTCTTTTTCTACCTGACGCTGGCTGCCATCTGCTCAGCCTATGGTCGCCGCAGGGGTGATTCCGCGGTGTCAACCGCGGGTGGCGATGGCAGCCGGTTCGGCGACGCGGTGCTCAGTCACCGCTGAGGCTCTGGACGAGCGTTCAGCGCAATGGCCCGAGAGGTCCGCCGTGAGCGGTACCAGGCGACAGCCGAGGTCGGTGCCACTGCGTACAGAGCCGGCTTGTAGTAGTAGGGGTCCAGCGGGTGCAAGCGAGCGCACGTTGCGGCCGCTCGAAGCGCCTCGGCGCGGCGCCCGGCATGGCATAAATCGACCACGCTTTCCATGAAGTGCGAAACCAGGTCGTTGTCGCGTTCTCGGTTGGAAGCCCGACCCGGCTCCGGCAACGGTGGCAGCAGCGTTGGATGGGCTCGCAGCCCGCGGCGCTGCAGGATTTTGGCCGTGCACTCTCGAACCTTGTGACACCGCGCCGCCGGATCGCGGTGAGTGATCGAACTCCAGTGCACGCGGTACGAGTACAAACACTCGCCGATAACTCGCATGTTGTGCTGCTCGCCCACCCGGATCACGTAGTCATAGGCTTCGATGAACGGCAGGGTCTCGTCGTACTGCATGCCCTTGACCATCGACATCCGATACATTGCCGTCGCATCGTGCCCCGGCATGCGCAGCAGGTCGATGTCGGTTCGGCAGGTCTGCGAGTCCTTCTCGGCCAAGCGTGGTGCCAAGTGTCGCCCGTTGATGATCACTTCGTGTCCGCTGAAGGCGGCTGCTGTGTCGGGGTACAGACGCATGCATTCGACCTGGCGTGCGATTCGCGATGGGTGGCTCAGGTCGTCCGCGTCCTGCACGGTGTAAAACTCGCCCGTAGCGATCGACAAGGCTCGGTTCAGGGACGCCGACCGTCCTCTGTTTTCGTGCCGCAGGACGACGATGCGTGGGTCGGACAAGTCTTTCAGGATTGACGTGCAGCCGTCGGTGCTGCCATCGTCCACGATGATGATTTGCAAGTCGCGATACGTCTGCGCAAGCAGGCTGTCCACCGCAGGTCCGAAATACTTGCCCGCGTTGTAAACGCACATGATCAGCGTAACCTGTCCTGGATTGGTCATGTCCGGTGGCCTGTGTGATCGTTGTTTCTCATTGGTTTGCGCTCAAGTCACACGGCCGCCACGCGTAAAGAGGCGGCGAATATCGCGCGGGACAAGTTGCCGCCCCCAGAGAAATGCTGCCGTGCGGCATGCATCCAACAGGGCTGCGGGTAATGCTGGCCTGCGTGCCGCCGCTGAACGCAGCAACGCGTCCAGCGTCCGGCCCACTGCCTGCAAGGAAAATCGTTCGACAACGAACTGGCGAGACTGCGCACCGACTTGGGCTCTGGCTTCGGGGTCGGTTGCCCATGCCGCGATGTACCCGGCCAGTGCGGCGTTGTCTGTCTGCCCGATTCCAGTGCCGTAGAGGCCGGTGTAGTGAAATCGCTGCATCGTGGTGGCATCGAACGGTTCTGCGAAACCCTGTTCCCCGACGACGACGACCGGCTTGCCGAAGGCCATCCCTCGCAGCGCCGATCCGCCCATGCCCACCACGATGTCGGCCGCTGCGTAAGCCGGTCTTGGGTCGATCAGCGGTCCGGCCAGCACGACCGCCTCGCGCCCGAGGCGTTGGTTGGTCCTCTCGGCGGCGATCTGAAGATCGGATCGTGCATCTCCATCGCCGACGATGACGAAGCGCAGCGGCAACCGGGTGCCCAGGCGTTCGACCGCGTCGATGGTGCGGAACAGGCTCTCCGACTTCATCGCCTTGACCAGGCGAGATACCGTCACCAGCAGCACCTCGTCGGCACCCGGCGCGTATTGCTTGCGGAACGGCAGTGGGTCCACCGCGCCGGGTGCGTTGAAAATCACATCCACGGGCGGAACCAAGAGATCGACGCGTTTGCGGCCCGCCGATCTGGCGCGTTCTACCAACTCTGGTGTACCGAATGTCGTCAAGAGCGTTGTCGGCAGAAATCGACTCACCGTCATCGTCATGTCCGATACCAGCAGCGGCATTTGCATCGGCAGGTGCACTGCGAAGTAGGCGTCCAGACACTGCCACCAGTCCCACACATGCACTACGTCGGGCCGCTCGCGCAGCACGGCCGCCCGAAGGCCCTTCATTCGACCGAGCGAGGGATGCGTGCGGGCGTCCGGAACGGCAATGAAGCGCAGCTTCTTCTCGATCGCAAATTCGAGCATCGGCCCGGGCGTAGCGACGAGCACGACGTCATGACCATGCTGCAACGAAAGCAATGAACTGAGTTCGATGGCATTGACCTGGCTGCCACCCCACTCGAGCCGGTGCGCGTAAACCAGCACCTTCATGGCGTTGGCGACCGTTGGAGTGGGGGCTTGCGAAGGTAAAAGGCGCACTGGTCGCCCTCGCCGGCAGCGTTTGCCGCTTTCGCTCGCTCCGTGAACTGAGCCATGTCTGCTTTGGAGAACATCGAGGCGCGGGGGTTGACCCAGTAGGAGCGCCTGTCCCTCAGCGCGATGCCGCTGGCGTACTGCTCGCTGCCCCAAAACTGGAACGCAGTGCCGTCGCATACGACGCTGGCCACTTCAAACCCGGCTTGCGCTGCGATGAGGCTCATGCTTTGCCTGGAGTGCAGGAAGTAGTGCCTCGGCGCATCGAGTTGCACCCAATGGATCCCATATTGCCGCCATGCATACGAAGACACGGTGGGAATGCGCACCACGCACTGGCCGCCCGGCGCCAGCAGGCGAAAGGCGCTTTGCAGCGTGGCCAACTGGTCCGGCACGTGCTCGAGCGAGTGATGAAACATCACCAAGTCGTAGGTCCCGTGCAGATCGTGAATGAACGTCTTGCGAATGGTCAGACCCGGCTCGATGACGCCGTCCTCGCTGCCGAAGGGGTCGATGCCGTCCAGCCGGCCAAAGCCGACGCGACGCATCGCCCGCAGGAGAGCGCCGGCGCCACAGCCAACGTCGAGAATGCGGTGGTCCTTCGACAATGTCGAACGCAGCGGTTGCAGGAAGTCGTACTCATCTGTGGGAAACGCCCGGCAAAGCCCGGCGCCGATCCATCCCGCACCGAACATCGCATACGCATCTCGCGAGCGAATCAGAGCGCTTTTCAGCGCCGTCGAGGAGCGCGACTGGTACGAGTAGTACTTGCCGCCGTAGTAGCGCTCGATGTCGGGCGGAAACTGCGCAATCTGCAGGCACTGACAGTGTGCGCACTGGAAGTACAAGTGGACGTCGCGAAAGCCGTACATCAACTCTGGTGCTTCGTACGGCCGGTTGTCATCGGCATTGCCGCAGATGCGGCACTCGAAGTGCGGCCTCGATGGACTGGCCAGAGGGGCTTGCTGAGGGAGGATTTCGACTTGGTTCATTGGCGCTTCATGCGGGGTAGCTGGGGCGCAACGACACGTTAGCGCCCCCGGTTTCGAGGCGCTCGCACCGCACTGGCGCGCCGCCCGCAGCTGAAGCGAGTCGTTGTGGGCCGTCGTCGACCATGCCATCGGTGGATCCACGGACGAACTGACGATGCAGCAGCTCCAGCACCAGCAGCCCAAAGACTTCCTGGGAACCGCCATCGCCCCGCTGCTGAGCCGAGGTCAGGGCCTGCAGAGCTTGGCCGCTGAAGAAGTCGCGCACGCCTGCCTGTGGATCCAGCAGCGTGTCGTTGACGAGCTCTTTAAGTTCGTGGCCAAGCCAGTGCTCGTAGGGCACGGGAAAGCCCACCTTCTTGCGCTTGAGGATGGGGCTGGGGACCGAGTCGCGAACAGCAGCGCGAAGGATGCGCTTGGGCGGCCAGCCGCGGACCTTGAAGTGGGCCGGCAGCTGTGCAGCGAACTCGAGAACATCCGAGTCGAGGAGGGGAACGCGCAACTCCACGGACGCGGCCATGGTCATCTTGTCGGCCTTCACCAACAGGTCGTCCGGCAACCATGTCTTGGTATCGACACGCAGCATCTGATGCAGCGCAGGAAGGTGAGTGCTGTGTCGGAACACGCGGCGCGTTGGCTCGTCGGACTGAACCGCACCCAGCGAACGCGCGAAGTCATCGCGGTAAAGAGCGGCCTTGCTGCGGTTGAACAGGGTGTGCGGGGACGACGCGCAACTCAAGTAGTGAGCCGACAGCGGCTGGCGCACCAGCGGGATGAAGTTGTCGAGCTTGCGCAAGCCCAATTTCGACCCCAGCTGCATCGCCAAGCGCAACGCCCCCGTGCCGCGCCCGAGGGCAGACTTGGCCGATTCGAGGGCGAGAAGGTAGCCGTATTTGTTGTAGCCGCCAAAGGCTTCGTCGCCCCCTTCGCCCGACAAAAGGACCTTGACGCTGCGACTGGCGAGCCGGGCCACCTCATACAGCGCAATCGCGGGCGGCTCGCACACCGGCTCTTCCATGTGCCATGCATACAGCGGCAGAGCACGGGCAAACTCCTTGGCCCCAAAGGTGATCTCGTGATGGCGCGCTCCGAAGGCCTGAGCCGCCAGACGCGCGTACGGCCGCTCGTCAGTGGCGCCGACGCCGTCGAAGCCGACGGTGAACGTGTTGACGGGGCTCGACGCATGTGCCGCGGCGAAGCGCAGCATGGCGGTCGAATCGACACCGCCGCTGAGCAGCACGCCAACCGGCACGTCGCTGACCATGTGCTCGCCGACCACCCGGTGCAGGAGGCTCTGCAGGGCGCCGACGGCATCTTCGAAGCGGTCCCAGCGGCCGGCGCTGAAATCGAGATCCCAATACTGATGGCGTTTGACGCGTCCGCCCTGCACCGTCATCCAATGGCCGGGCTCGAGCTTCAACACACCCTCGAGGAGCGTCTCGGTGCCAGGGGCGTAGTAGTAGGTGAGCGCGCGGTCGATCGTCTTTGGGTTGATGCGCCTAACGAGGCCAGGGTCCTGGAGCAGGCTCTTGATCTCGGATGCGAAGAGGAAGGAGCTTTTGGTGACGGCGTAGTACAGGGGCTTGATGCCCACGCGGTCACGCGCCAAGAACAGCTTTGCCTCTCGTTGATCCCAGATCGCGAAGGCGAACATGCCCTTGAGATGGGTGACGCAATCGGAACCGTGCTCCTCATACAGGTGCACGATGACTTCTGTGTCGGACTTCGTGCGGAAAACGTGGCCTCGCTTGATCAGGTCGAGCCGCAGTTCGGCGTAGTTGTAGATTTCACCGTTGAAGGTGATCCAGACCGAGCCGTCCTCGTTGCACATCGGCTGCGCACCGGAGTCCACGTCGATGATCGCCAAGCGCCGATGGCCGAGGGCCACAGGACCCTGCATGTGATGACCAAATCCATCCGGGCCCCGGTGTGCGATGGCTGCGCTCATCCGGCCAACCAGGGCGGCGTCGGCCGGCGCCTCGATGTCGTGCATTAGCTGACCGGCAATACCGCACATGACTTTTTGTTCCGTTCGCTTTTGCTGTTGCTCTGGCTGTCACGCGGGACGCACCGCCGTTTTGATCCGCAGCGACCATGCAAGGATCGCCCGCCACTTGCCCAAAGAACGAAGACGCAGCGCAACGCCGTCTCTGCGGCGGCCGATGAGGTCCACCACGACCAGCAGCCCGAGCAACCCGATGCGAAGCAACGCCGCGACGAGCACCGACAGCCGGTACGCGGCCCCGTAAGCCAAGCCGCGGCTGTTTTGCAGGAATCGCCAAATAGACTCTCGCATCATCACGGATGAGAAGGCACTCGGAGCTTGTTCACTGGAGCCGCCTCCGAAGTGCCGTGCGGTAACGTTTGGCAGGCAGCAATTCGCGTAGCCCGCCTTGTGCAGCTTGTGACAGAGGTCCAGATCCTCGGCGTACATGAAGTACTCTTCGCTGAAGCGCCCAACATGCTCGAACGCGGACCGCTGGACCATCAGACAGGCCCCTGAAACCACTTGGGCTGGAACTGCAGCCTGTGCCGTCCCCAACAGCGATGCCGTTCCCCAGACACGCCAATGGGGAAGGCGTTGGCGCAGGACCTCGATGTTCAACAGTTGATTGATGATCGTCGGAAAGGGCTGAACGCAGCTGGTTTGCACGGACCCGTCACGGTTGAACAGCTTGCAGCCGACAGCGCCGACCTTCGGATGCTCGGCCAGATGCTCGAACAGCCGATCAACGGCGGGCGAAGTCAGTTCTGTGTCCGGATTCAGGAACAGCAGACAGTCCGCGCGCGCTAGGTCCACCGCAAGGTTGTTGGCGGCTGCGAAGCCGACATTGGTCTTGCACTGGATGAAGCGAACATCCGAGAACTGCCGAGACAGCAGTTCGCCGCAGCCGTCGAACGAACCGGAGTCGACAACGATGATCTCGTAAGCCACCTTCGTCGTGTGTCGGCAGATGGACTCGATGCAGGCGGGCAGATACTGCTTGGAGTTCCAGTTGACGATGATGATCGAGACGTCCATGAGCATCACGCCGCTGCTCGCGGCTTGCGAAGGAAGTTGCGGTGCCACATCTCCAGCGACAGCAGGAGATACACATGACGCGTGTAGTTGGCGCTGCCGGTGCGATCGAGCATCACGATCTTGCGCATGAAATCCTGGTTGAAGTAGGCGGCGATGCAGGTGTCCGGAGCGAGCAGCAGATCGTCCACCCAAGGAGCGAGCGAGGTGCGCAGCCATTGCCCGAGCGGATTCGCAAAGCCTTTCTTGCGCCGATAGACCTCATTGCGAGGCAGCCATTTCGACAGCGCTACCTTGTGCAGGTACTTGCCGGTGAATCCGCTCAGCTTGAGTTGCGGTGGCAGGTTCTCGACAAACTCAACGATGCGGTGATCCAAGTAAGGTACCCGCAGCTCGAGCGAGTTGGCCATCGAGGTCTTGTCGCCGACCATCAACAGGTCGTCGGGCAGATTGGTGCGCGTGTCGAGGTACAGGATCTGAGACAGCGGATCGAGGTGCTTGACGTCGTTGTGCAACTTGCGAAGCGGCTCGACGGACATCAGCGATGAAGGATCCGCCTGTGCTTGTCGCAGCCAGTCGCGATACAACTCGGCCTTCATGTCGTCGCTGAAGAACGAGTAGATCTTGCCGAAGCGCGTCAACGGGTCACGCTCGCCGAGAGACAGTGCGCCGCGGCGAAAGCGCTCAGGAGCGTAGGGCATGCTCCGCGCCAGAACGGCCATCATGCGTGTGGCCCGCACAGGCAGCCGGCTGTACAACGCGGACAGCTTCACGCCCACGTAGCGGCCGTAGCCTGCCCACGGCTCGTCCGCACCTTGGCCGCTCAGCGCCACCTTGACGTGCTCGCTGGCCAACTGAGCCAGAAAGTGAAAGGCAGGCGCCGCCTCATGCCCGACGGGCTCTTCGAGATCGTTCATGTATCGATCGAAGTAGCGCGCGTAGTCCTGGCTGGTCAGGCGCAAGACGTGGTGTCTGGCGCCGTAGCGCTTGGCGATCAAGGCCGCATCGGCGGCTTCGTTGGTGTTGTCGGCGCCATCGAAGTCGATGGTGAAAGCGTCCACGGGCGCCGCTGCGTGCGGCGCCATCAGCGCCAGCAGCGCGGCCGAATCGACGCCCGAACTGAGAAAGAGCCCGACGGGTACGTCGCTTCGCATCTGCAGACGCACCGCGTCTTCAACCAACGATTGGTACTGTTCGACGAGTTCTTCCTGGCCAAGGGTGGTTCGAGGCTGCGGCACATGTGACCAATAGCGATCGACTCTGGCCCCGGATCGATCTACGCGCATGAAGTGGCCGGGAGGCAGCTTGGCGATACCCTGGATCAATGTCTCCGGCGACGGCACGTACCGGTACGTGAAAAGGTTTGCCAGGGCTCGCGGATCAACATCGATAGTCAGATCGGCGTGGGTCATCAACGCCTTGATCTCCGAGGCAAACAGCAACTTCGATCCGGACCAGGCGTAGTACAGCGGTTTGACACCCAAGTGATCTCGTGCCACCAAGACGAGGTCCTTGCGCTCGTCGAACAGTGCGAAAGCGAAGATGCCGTTGAGGCGGCGCATGAAATACTCGCCCCACTGTTCGTAGGCATGAACCAGCACCTCCGTGTCGGATGCGGTCTTGAAGTGATGGCCGGCAGCGCGAAGCTCGTTGCGCAATTCGACAAAGTTGTAGATCTCGCCGTTGAAGACGACGTGAACACAGTCGTCCTCGTTGGCCATCGGTTGTGCACCGCCGTCCACGTCGATGATGCTGAGTCGCCGGTGGCCGAGCCCGGCGTGGCGGCGGAACAGAAAGCCGGAACCGTCCGGGCCACGATGGGCCAGCGCGCTCGTCATGCGCTCGACGAGCGCCTGGTCCACGAACAGACCGGAACGATCGTAGACGCCAGCAATGCCGCACATCGTCGTGGCCTTCAGCGCGAGGCGGCCGTCCGCCGCAGGAGCCGCGACAGCTTGGCTCGTTGTTCGGAGCGCAGATAGTCGATCACCTGCGGCGGCAAGGCCCGGGGTCCGCCCCGCGCCGCCTCCCAGGCATAACCTGCCAGCGCGGCCAGACTGCCAAGTACTTTGGGATGCTCGACCGCACGCCGTAAACAGCGCGCGGCGAAGAACGATGGTGCATAGCCAAGCGAGTAGAGGCGGCGCCCTTCGCGCAGGCGAGCGCGCAAGGGGTTGCTGGTGGCGCTGCCGGTACGCCGGTGCTCGAGCACCTGAACGTCGGGCAAAGTCCGTACGCGCCAGCCTTGCATGCGCGCCTTGATCTCCGCAGCAGCGTCGATGCCCCCCAGCGGCAATGCAACATAGCCGCCGACGTCGTCGAAGCAGGCGCTGCGGAACAGTTGCACTGCGCCTGCAACGCTGTCGAGCGCCACCTCCTGTCTCACGAACTTGCCTCCAATGAAGGACGCCACCATCCCGCCGACGATGCCCAAGCGCGTGTCGCCAGAGAACTCGTCGAGCATGCGCGCGTAGTAGTGCTCAGGCAGCGAGATGTCGGCATCGAGGTTGCCGATGAAGCGGTAGCCAAGGCGGCGGGCACGTTCAAGGCCGACAGCGAAGGCGCGCGCCTTGTTGCCGAAGTCGCGCCCAGCCGGGCGTTGGAGATGCAGCAGTTCGATCATCTGCGGGCACAGTTCGCGATAGCTCGCAACGATCGCCGCGGTTCCGTCCTGGGACGCATCATCGACGACGATCCACTTGCTCGGACGCACACGCTGCGCAACGATCGATCGACACGTATTTTCGATGAACGCCGCTTCGTTGTGTGCTGCGGTGACGATGATGAAGCCGGGATCCACGGTCAGCCTCATGCCTGTTGCGAGATCGCATCCACGATGCGCGGCGCGGCATGGCCATCCCACAAGGGCGGCACCCGACCCAAGCCGTTCTTGTGGGCCAGGGCATGCGCAACATCGTCCGGCAGACGCTCGGCCGTCGTCAGTCGGTTGCTGCCCATGGTCACCGTGATCGGCCGCTCGGTGTTGGGCCGCAGCGTCAGGCATGGGGTGCGGAAGAACGTGCTCTCCTCCTGCAGTCCTCCCGAATCGGTGAGCACGAAGGCGGCCGACTCAGTCAGGCGCAACGAGTCGTGGTAGCCGACCGGTTCGATCCAATGCACGCCTGCGCCCGTCTTGCACGGGACGCCGAAGCTTCGTACGCGCTGTGCCGTGCGGGGATGCACGGCAAACACGACCGGGATGCGCGCTGCGACGTCGTACAGCGACTCCGCGATCGTGCGCAAGACGTCGCCGTGGTCAACGTTGGCAGGGCGGTGCAGCGTGACCCAGGCGTAGCCTTTCGGCGTAACCTGCAGTCGATCGAGGATGGTGCTGCGCCGCGACTGCTCGAGGTTGGCCACGAGTGCATCGATCATGATGTTGCCCACCTGGCGGATGCGGTGCGGCGCCACACCCTCGCGCAGCAGGTTCTCGTCGCCGTCGTCGGACGGCGTCAGCAGCAAATCGGCGATCGAGTCGGTGACGATGCGGTTGATCTCCTCCGGCATGGTCCGGTCGAAACTGCGCAGGCCGGCCTCCACGTGCGCAACGCGGATTCCCAGCTTGGTGGCCACCAGCGCGCAGGCCAGCGTGGAGTTCACGTCTCCCACCACAACCACCCAATCCGGTCGCTCCTGCAGGCACACTGGCTCGAAAGCCTCCATCACCCGCGCTGTCTGGACGGCCTGGGAGTGGGACCCGACGCCGAGACTGAAGTGAGGTGCCGGAATACCCATCTCGCTGAAGAAGACATCGGAAAGCATGGGGTCGTAGTGCTGACCCGTGTGCACGAGCCGATACTCCACGACGGGCATCGTGCATTGGCGCAGCCGCTGGTCGATATGTCGCAAGAGCGGTGCGATCTTGACGAAGTTCGGACGCGCGCCCGCTACGACCAGGAGCTTGATTGCCGACTTCATACCCGTGGCTCCGGCAAAGGGTTGACCGTCGCAAACGCCGCGGCCTTCAATGATTCCACTTGCAAAACGATGGCGTCCAGAGCCGGTGAAGACGCCGCATGGCCCGGCTTGACCAGCCGCGTGCGCCTGACCAACGGGATGTTGTGCACGTCAGCCGCGGACTCGCACAACGTCAGCCGACCCTGGGCAGCCAGACTGCGGTCGACCGCGCCGATGCGTCCGCGGAAAATGCTGAAGACCGGCACGCCCAGCGCCGCGGCCTCGCGGTTCATGGTCCCGCCGCCGCTGATGACCACATCCGAGTGCCAGATCAGGTCCAACCCGCCGACGGCCTTAGCAGGAATCAGGATCTTCTGCGTTGCGACGAGGTGCGCATACCGACGCTCGACATCCTCACGCTGCACCTTGCTGCGCGGCAACAGCACCGCTTGCGACGCGGGATCGGCGGCGACCTTTTCGATCACCGCCGCGAACAGCTCGTCGCTGTCGGCGTTGTGGTAATGCGCCTCGGTCGCCGGGGGGCGGATCGTCACGATCACGCGCGTCGTGTCCAGTCCGATGACACCGGCGGTGAAGTGCGGGTCCGGTGCGAAGGCGCAGGCGTAGACGTCCTCCTTGATACCCGGGTAGGTGATGACATTACGCGACAGGCGCGCGGCGACGTCGCGCGGCATCACATCCGGCACCAGGGTGTAATCGGCGCGCATCAGGTGGGTCACGTGCTCATAGTCGGCGATGACCATGCTCGGCACGCCGAGCGCCCTCGCCGCCAGCATTTGCGCACGCGAACCGTGCGAGACAGCGAGCGCGGGGCGCGAGCGGCGCAGCCGAAGAAACAGTTGCGCGCTGCGCGCCAAGGTTCCGGCCACCTTGAGCAGCCTGTTCTTCCCCAAGTGCCGGCCCACCACCTGGCAGTCCACAAGGTGCAGCGCAAGCAAATCCCGCACACCGTAGGCATCGCGCGCTGTCACGACAACGCTATGCCCGCGCGAACGCAAGCGTCCGATGATCGGCACAAAGAACGGCACGTGCGGCGTGTTGTCGATGTCGATCCACACGGGTCCGTCAAGTTGGTTCAAGGCAGTCGCTCCCTCGTCCGTCGCGCCAGTTCGACAACGCGTCCCAGACGTGCAGGCACCATGTCGGGAGCCAAGCGCGCCAGCGCGTTGAGGCTGTGGGCCGTGCTGATGCACAGGACGACCGCACCGATGGCGGTCGTCGCCCAGCTGTTGCCCAGCGTCAGAAAGGCCAGGAAGGCAATAGCAGTGCTGGCGACGAACCAGACGATCTGATTGCGGGTGGCCGCATCCCAGGAGAAGTCTTGCAGACGCTTCGCGATCGCGTACACCAGCAAGCAATGAAAGACGTAAGAGGCGAAGAACGCGAATCCGGCGCCCGCCAGGCCAAACTTGTGGACGCACAACCAGGACAGTGAGACGTTGACAACCGTCCAGGCCAACTCGGCGCCGAAAAAGATCATGCGTCGGTTGAGCGCCAGCACGATGTAGCCGAGCGGCCACGAGATCACGCGCAGCGCCATGCCCAGGCAGATCCAGCGCAGCACAGGGCCGGCTTCGGCAAATGCGGCGCTGTAGAAGATGGTCACTACTTGCTGCGCCAGCACCATCGTGCCGATCACGCCAGGCCCTGCAAGCAGCAGGCTGATCTGGGCCTGCTCGTTGACCATGCGATTGGACGCCGACGGGTTCCCGCTGACGCCCACGAGTCGCGGATAGAAGTCGGTTCCCATCGCTTGCAGGACGAAGCCGACGTACATGCCGCCGAGCGTCCAGGCGGCCTGATAGAGCCCCGCCTCCTCCATGCCGCCTTGTCGCAGCACCATCGCACGAACAGCAAACGCTGCGCCGGCCATCATGGCCGCGCTGGCCAGGAACGCCAGGCCCAGCTTGAGCAGCGTGCCCGCCTCTTCGCAGACCTGTGAAACGCTCAAGTGCACCGGCTCGACACGCACTCGTCGGGCGACACGCCAAGAGACCAATGCGGCCAGCGCTGCCGAGGCAACGACTCCCGGCACGATGCCCGCTTCGCCCAACCACGCCGCCAAGACGACGCTGGCGACCGCGCCTGCCAACGCGCCGACCACGCCGACGCGTGCCAGGTCGCCCACCCGCCTCATGCCTTGAAGCAATGCGGCCTGCCCGTCGGCCACGAGCCTGAAGAAGACGGCGATCGACACCCAGGCAATCGACGTCGCATGCGCAGCGTCGCCGAACGCCCACATCGAGGCAGCCTTGGCCATCGCGACCAACGTCAGCATGCCGACGAGGCCGAGGACCAGGGCGGTTCGACGCAACACGATGATGGTGCGAGCGATGCGGTTCGAGTCTTGCGTGCCGACGGCTTCGGCAATCTGCCGCACGCCGCTGCCATGGATGCCCAGTTGGGCGATGCTGCGGGCAAGATCGGATACCGACGCGAGGATGCCGAGCAAACCCACACCAGCCGGACCGAGCAGAATCGCCAACGCTTTTGTTTTCACCAGTCCGATGAGAACGTTCAATGCCGTGGCGCCGCCAATCAGCGCCGACGCTCGCAGGATCTGAGCGGAGGTCGAAGTCTCTGCGCGCGGCACGACCTGCGTCGGCGTGGGCGACACCGCGGTCATCTACGCCCTGACTTCCATGGCCACCAGCGCGTCGTGCAGCGCGTCCACCACGCGTATTTGATCGTCGTCGGACATCTGCACATACAGCGGCAGCAGCACACAACGATCCTGTGCCTGTTCAGAGTGCTCGAGCCCGAACGGCTGCGCCTGTGACGCATGCGCCGGCTCGCGATGGCTGCACATGATGCCGCGCCGCGTGCTGACACCTGCGTCGAGCATCGACTGCATCAGCAGGGATTGCTTGGCCGCCGCATGCAGTCGAATGCAATAGCTCTGCCAATTGGTACGCCCGTACGATGGTTCGAGCGGAAGCACGATGCCTTCCAACGACGAGAGAAGCTCCCGATAACGTCGAGCCAGCAGGCGACGACGGCGCACCGTCTCCGGCAACCGCTTCAACTGCTCGCGCCCCACCGCCGCCTGGATGTCGGTCATGCGGTAGTTGTAGCCCACGCTTTCGTACTGCTCGAAGATCACCTGCGCCGCGCCGTGACGCACCGTGTCCGGCACGCTCATCGCATGCTGGCGCAGCAGCCGGAACTGCTTGTCCCAGTCGGCGTGGCGCGTGGTGATCATGCCGCCGTCGCCGGTGCTGATGACTTTGCGCGGGTGGAAGGAGAAGCAGGCCACGTCGCCGTGCGGGGCACCGATGCGCTCCCAGCGGTCTTGCCAGAGGATCTCGCTGCCGATAGCGCAGGCCGCGTCCTCGATCAACGGGATGCCGTGGCGCTTTGCGAGCGGCACCAGGCGCTGGAGGTCGCAGGGCATGCCCATCTGATGCACGCAAAGGATGGCTTTCGTTCGCGGCGTGATGGCGGCCTCGACGAGCGACACATCCATGTTGAACGTGACCGGATCGATATCGACGAACACTGGCGTCGCGCCGCAATAGCGAATGCTGTTGGCGGTGGCGATGTAGGAGTGGCTGACGGTGATGACTTCGTCACCGGCCTGCACGCCGGCCACCATGAGAGCCAAGTGCAGCGCGGTCGTGCAGTTGGAAACGGCGCAGGCATGCTCGGCACCAACGAGCTCGGCGAACTCGCGTTCGAAGGCGGCGACTTCCGGCCCCTGCGTGATCCAACCGCTCAGGATGACGCGCCGCGCCGCTTCGGCTTCGGGTTCGCCCATCACGGGCTTGGCGATCGGGATCATGCGTGGACCATCGTCGATTCGCGGCTTTCCTGCCACCACTTAACCAAGCGGCGCAGCCCCTGTTCCAGGTCGGCGCCTGCTCTGAAGCCGAGCAGCCGTTCCGCTTTCTCGGTGCTGGCCAGGCGCCGCGGTACGGGGTTGATGCTGCGCTCCGGGCCGTACACGGGTGACAGATCGGAACCCATGACCTTGGCCAGCGCGGCGGCGAGTTGATTCAAAGAAGTCTCGGTCCCGCTGGCCACGTTGAACACTTCGTCGGTCTGCTCGCTCTGCAAAGCCAGCACGTTGGCGCGCGCGATGTCGTCGATGTAGATGAAGTCCATCGTCTGCTCGCCGTCGCCGAAGATCAGCGGCGCCTGCCCGGTGGCGATGCGCTCCATCCAGCGGATCAGCACTTCGGTGTACTTGCCGTGGATGTCCATGCGCGGGCCATAGACGTTGAAGTAGCGCAGGGCCACGTAGGGCAGGGCGTACATCGAGTGGTACGAGCGCAGCAGGCCCTCGAGCATGATTTTGCTGGCGCCGTACCACGTGCGGTTGTTGTAGGGATGGTGATCCTCGCGCGTCGGGAACTGATCGGCCAGGCCATAGATCGATGCCGACGACGCGGCCACGAGCTTCTTCACCCCGGCGTGGTGCGCCGCATCGACGACGTTGAAGCTGCCGTCGCACATCACCTGCATCGCCTCGCGCGGGTCGGCGGCGCACGCCGTGATGCGCAGCGCGGCCATGTGGATCACGGCGTCCATGCCCTCGGTGGCGCGGCGCACGGCGTCCGCATCACGGACATCGCCACGGGCGAGGCTGACACGCGGGTCCTTCAGCGCCGCTTCGACATTGGCCAGGCTGCCGCGCGCCAGGTTGTCCAGGATGACGATCTTTTCTGGCCGGTGCTCGCGCAGCAGCAGATCGATCGTCGTCGAGCCGATAAGGCCGCAGCCGCCGGTGACGAGGATGCGCGTGCCGTCGATGTGCATTCAATGTTCTCCCTGGGTTCAGATGGTTCGCGCGCCACTGCGCTGCCGCTGGGTGCCCGCCGGGCGCTACTGCGCGCCTTCGCAGGTCAGCACGACGGCGACTGTCCGCAGCAAGATGCCCAGGTCGAAGCCCAGCGAGCAGTGCTGCAGGTAGCGCAGGTCCATGCGCACCATGTCGTCGAACGACACCCGGCTGCGCCCTTCGACCTGCCAGATGCCTGTCAGGCCGGGTTTCATCTCGAAGACGCGCCGACGGTGCCAGGCCTTGTACTTGTCTGCTTCGTACTGCACCGGCGGGCGCGGGCCGACCAAGCTCATGTCGCCCTTGAGCACGTTGTAGAACTGCGGCAGCTCGTCGATGCTGGTCTTGCGGATGAAGCGGCCGATGGCCGTGACGCGCGGATCGCCCTTGATCTTGAACGAGCCTGCGGTCGTGCTGCCGCCTGACGGCTGCACTTTGCCGTCGATCAGGCTGGCGACGAATTCACGGTGGGCGCTGTCATCGATGTCCGTGCGCATCGAGCGGAACTTGAACATGGTGAACGGCGCACCGCCCTGGCCGACCCGCGTCTGGCGAAAAATCGCCGGTCCGGGCGACGAGAGCCGTATCAGCAGCGCGACGACCAGCATCAGCGGCGACAGCAGGACCAATGCCACCAGTGCACCGAGGATGTCCAGGGCGCGTTTGCCGCGGTAGCCATGGGAGCGCAGCGGCGAAGGCTCGTCGGCATCGGCCGCGTGGCGTGAGCGAGGCGTGCCGAGCCGCTCGGCGATCAGCCGATCGAACGAGGTGTCCGGGTACGTTGCGCCCGCAGCGCGGGTGCCTTGCGCATCGCGGCTCAGCGCCACCTTGTCGAGAAAGCTGCGCAGGCCGGCCTCGCCGGTATCGGGCAGCAAGACTGCGATGCACTGGTCGTCGGTGGCGGTGACGTAGTCTGTCTCGCGCACCATTGACGAGACCTGTTCCAGCACTTGCGGCAAGGTGCAGCCGCCGTTCGGATCGACGAGCAGCACCGCCAGCGACAGTGCCGAATGCGAGCGGTCGGTGCGGCGCTTCTCGCGTTGCACCATGCGCAGGAACTCGGCGCGCGACAGCAGACCGTCTGGGTGTGCGTCGTTGTCGGCGGGCGGCGCATGCCAGCTTTGCGGATGAACGATCGATGGCGCCGCGGACACCGCGCCGCTGTGCTCCATGCCCTCTGCCACATCGACGGCATGCAGTGCAGCGCTGCGCGGCAGCGCCGCCACTGAGGCAGCGCCCTCGATGCTTGCGTACTTCGTCGTTACCTTCATGGGGCCCATCGCCTTCGCCTTGACCACGCCACAGAACCTGAGGGGCAGTCTAAGAAGACTAGAGGTGCGTCTGCACCCGCAAACAGGGGGTAAACGCGGGCAAACAACGCCTGAGATTAGGGATAGGTCGGCTCGAGGCGCGCCACCGACACTTCAAACCCATGCGGGCGGCGTTTGACGCCATCCATTGTGAACAACTTTATGACGAAGGGCTGGTATGCCGGTGACCGATGTACAGCTGGGCAGCAATGTCAGGATTTTCCAACCTTCCTTGGTCAACCTCTACGGCTGCCGCATCGGTGACGACACCAAGGTCGGCTCCTTCGTTGAGATCCAGAAAAACGCACGCATCGGGGCGCGTTGCAAGATTTCATCGCACAGCTTCGTCTGCGAAGGTGTGGTGATCGACGACGAAGTCTTCATCGGCCACGGCGTGATGTTCATCAACGACCGCTACCCGCAGGCGGCCAACGTCGACGGCAGCCTGCAGACCGAGGCCGATTGGGCCGTGGAGCCGACGCGAGTCAAGCGGCGCGCCTCGATCGGCTCCAACGCCACCGTGCTCTGCGGTGTGAGCATCGGCGAAGGCGCGCTCGTCGGCGC
>JANMHY010000487.1:0-2727 GCA_031375525.1 Burkholderiales bacterium | reverse complement strand
GGCTACATGCCCTATGCCAGCAGCACCTGGTCGGGTGTCGTGATGCGCGGCAAGAAGTTCTACGACAAGTACCTGCCGGCGGGCTCGTCGGTGGCGTTCGCGAGCGCACTCGACGGCGTCAAGGTCGGCGCGGCGTTGGCGGCCGGGCAACATCACATCGGCTACCTCGACGACGCGGCAACGCTGCGCGCCGCGGCGCTGTCCGAGGTCACGCTGGTGGCTGCGCTCGGCGTCTCGCGCGACCAGTGCAGCGTGCTGCTGGTGCGCGCCGATGCGCCGCGCTTTGCCAGCGCCGCCGCCGCGCTGGCGTGGCTCGACGGGCGCACGCTGGCCGCACCCAAGGACAGTTGCATGGAGCGCTTTGCGCGACGGCTGCTGCGCCAGCCCGGCGTGAGCGCGAACCTGGTGCTCGACCGGAACATCGAGGTCATCACCACCGAATTTCGCGCCGGCCGGCTCGATGCCGCAGTGGTGTCGGAACCGAGCGCTTCGCGCCTGGTCGGCGAAGGCAGCGCGCGCCGCGTCGCCTCGGGCGCCGGCTGGCAGCACGTCGAGGTCGGCGGCCTGGCGATGCGCACCGAGCTGCTCGAACAACGGCCCGATGTCGCCCTGGCCTGGCTGCGCGCCGAGTTGGAAGCCCAGCAGTTTCTGGCCGATCCGGCCAACGCCGGCGAGATCATGCAGATCGTGGCCGCGCAGACCTCGGGCTTCGAGCTGCACGATCTGTGGCAGGGTCTCTACGGCCGCCATGCCGAACTCGAGGGCAGTTCGAGCTTGCGTCTGGCGCTGCCGTTCGTGTTCGATGCGCAGGCGCTGCAGGCCCTGGCCGACGCCGGCGCGCCGCAGCAGGGTCGGCCAAGGCCCGAGTTCGCCGAGCGTGTGCTGCGCAACGCCGCAGCGCCGCCCCGTCGCCGCGAGGTCCACGCGCTGGCGCCGCCGCCGGCGCTGGTGGCGCGTGCGGCGGGCCGCGACCGCGTCGATATCCGGGTCGACAAGCAGGGCTGGGGCGGCGGCGATGCGCGCCGCATCAGCGTCGTGTTGGAGGCGGTTGCCGGCGAGTTGCTGTCGAAGTTTCCGGGCCGGCCCTTGGCGCCGATCCGCGTCTCGCATTCGATGCAGGCCCCGGTAGCGCTGTACGAGCGCGGGCCGGGCGGTGAAATCCGCATCGAGCTGACCGCCAGCGGCGCCGATGCCGGACCTTATGTCTATGAGTTCGCGCATGAGTTCTGCCACGTGCTGTCGAATTACGAGCGCCATCCGCACCATGACGTGACGCGCAATCACCAGTGGTTCGAGGAGGCCTTGTGCGAGGTCGCGTCGCTGTACACCTTGAAGACCTTGGCGCAGGCTTGGCAGACGGCGGCGCCGAACGCCGAACTGGCTGCCGCGGCGCCGCAGTTGCAGCGGATCGCCGAGCGCTTCGAGCAGGAGTCGCACCGCAAGCTGCCGGCCGGCACGACGCTGGCGAGCTGGTATCGCGCGTCCGGCGAGCAACTGGCTCGCGGCGCCTACCAGCGCGACAGCAACGAGGTCGTAGCCAACCTGCTGCTGCCGCTGTTCGAAGAGAACCCCGACCTCTGGGAGGCGATCGGTTTTCTCAACCTCGACGCGCCGGGGACGAGCTTCCAGCAGTACTTGCAGACCTGGCTCGACAACGCGCCGCCGCGCTACCAGGACGTGATCCGCTACACGATGACGCTGTTCTTCGCGCGCCAGGCCGCGCCCGGCAGCACGGCGGGTTTTCCGCAGCGCGCGATCGAGATCATCGTCACCTTCGGCCCCGGCGGCGGCGCCGATGGCATGGCGCGGCAGTTGGCGGCGTTGCTGGAGCCGCTGCTCGGCGTGCCGGTGCTGGTGAGCAACGTGCCGGGCGCGTCGGGCAACGCCGGTCTGACCAAGCAGTTGCTGAGCGCCGACGCCGACCACACGCTGAGCACCTTGACCGCGCTCACCGCAGCGGCCTGGGCCGGCGGCGTCGGCAACATCGGCCCGGCCGATTTCACCGTGCTGGGCGTGGTCCAGGATTCGCCGTCGATGCTGTTCGTGGCCGCCGACAGCCCGTTGCAAACCTTCGCGGCCTTTTTGGCCGAGGCCAAGGCGCGACCGGGCCGCCTGCGCGTTGCCACCTCGGGCTACGGCACGCTCGACGACGTGACGCTGACGCTGCTCGGCAGCCAGGGCTATCGCACGCAGAACGCACCTTTTGCCAAACCCGAGGAGCGCTACGCCGCGGCGCTGGCGCGCCGCACCGATGCGCTGTTCGAGGAACCGGGTGACGTTGCTGCGCACTTGGCCTCGGGCAAGCTGCGGCCGCTGGTCGTCTTTGCCGAGACGCGTCATCCGGCGTTTCCTGAAGTGCCGGCGGTCCGCGAGTTCGGCATGGCCATCGGCGACTTGCCGAACTTTCGCAGCCTGGCCTTGCGCTCGCCGACCTCGCCGGACAAGGTCAAGGTGCTGGTCGATGCGCTCAACCAGGCCCTGGCCAACCCGGCGTGGCAGCGCTACTGCGCGCAGACCTACACCTGCACGGCCATCGACACGCCGCAGCAGGCCCAGGCGCGCGTGCAGGCGCTGGTCAACAAGGTCTCGGCGACGCTGGAGCGGCTGCCGCGATGAGCCCACGCAGGCGCTGCCCATCGACGCTGGCCCAGCTGCGGGCGCCGATGCTTGCGCTGGTGTTGGCGGCGTTCGCCGCCGCGCCGGCGGTTGCCGCCGGCGAGCAGTTCA
>JANMHY010000469.1:0-6013 GCA_031375525.1 Burkholderiales bacterium | reverse complement strand
AGCACCAGCGTGCCGTAGGTGCCTGTGAAGCTGCCCGGGTTGGTAACCACGATCGTGCCCGACCCGCTGTCGTTGGCCAGCACGTTGCCCATCGCCGATGCATCGCCAGCCGTGGCGGCGCCGGCCTCGACCACCGGGTCGCCGGCATTCGTGTCGGCCGTCGAGCTGACGGGGATGGACACGCCCAGGAAATCGGCCGCCACCAGGTTGTGCACTCCGGCGACCTTGATCGCCAGCTCGGGCGTGCCGGGGTTGCCGTTGATGTCAGCCCAAACGTAGGTGTTGCCGCCGGAGACCGTGAACCACGCGCCATTGGCCGTGGGCGTGCTGCCGCCCCACACCAGGTCGGTCGCGCCGAGCAGCTGCGTCAGGTCGATCTTGTCGAGGTTGGCCGCGCTGCCGGCGTCGTTGATGCCCTGGAAGTCGGTAATGAGGTCCATCGCCGACGTGTTCGAGTCGCTCCAGTTCGACTGGCCTTGATGGTCGCCGCCGTGGTGGCCGCAGTGGTCGCCGGCGGCGCCGTTGCCGTTGACCGCGGCGCTGAAGGCGAACACGTCGTTGCCGCTGCCGCCCTTCAGTGTGTCGGCGCCCAGGCCGCCGACGATGCGGTCGTTGCCGGCGCCGCCGCTGAGCGTGTCGTTGCCCTTCTCGCCGAACAGCTCGTCGTTGCCGCCCTCGCCGTACACGAGGTCGTTGCCGCTGCCGGCGTAGATGCTGTCGTTGCCGCCGGCTGCGCTGCCGTCCGTGTTGTTGCCGTTGTCGCCGTAGATGAGGTCGTTGCCGCGCCCGGACCGGATGGTGTCGTTGCCCGGCACAGCCGCCAGGTTGAGGTTGTTGGCAGTCTCGCGGCCGTCGCCGTAGATCGTGTCCTTGCCGTTCTCGAAGGCGTCGCCATGGCGCGAGCTGTCGTTGACGCCGATGGTGTCGTCGCCCGAACCGCCGGACAGCGTGTCCTTGCCGTCGCCGCCGGAGATGACATCGTTGCCGGCGCCGCCGAACACGACGTCCTTGCCTTCGCCGCCGTTGATCGCGTCGTTGCCGCTGCCGCCGTCGAGAATGTCGTCGCCCTGCTCGCCGTCGATCTCGTCGTTGCCGCCTTCGCCATAGACGGTGTCGCTGCCGCTGCCGGCGAAGATGCGGTCGGCGCCGCCGGCGCCGGCACCGAACAGGTTGGTGCCGTTGTCGCCGTAGATGCGGTCGTCGCCGCTGCCGGCGTAGATCAGGTCGTTGCCCAGCGCCAGCGCGAGCGCGCCGCTGTTGTACGACTCGCGGCCGTCGCCATAAATCGTGTCGCCGCCGCTTTCGTTGCCGTCGCCGCAGCGGTTGCTCGCGCTGCCGATGGTGTCGTTGCCCGAGCCGCCGTACACCGCGTCGATGCCGCTGCCGCCGGAGATGATGTCGTTGCCGGCACCGCCGAACAGCTGGTCGTCGCCGCTTTCGCCGTCGATGCGGTCGTCGCCGTCGCCGCCATCGACGACGTCGTTGCCGCTGCCGGCATCGACGATGTCGTTGCCCAAGCCGGCGACCACGGTGTCGTTGCCCGACCCCGCATCGACGATGTCGTTGCCCGAGCCGGCGTCGATGAAGTCGTTGCCGCTGCCGGCGTCGATGGCGTCGTTGCCGGCGCCTGAGTTGATGGTGTCGTTGCCGGCGCCCGAGTTGATGACGTCGTTGCCGCCGCCGGTGTTGATCGTGTCGTTGCCGCTGCCCGTGTTGACCGTGGTCATCTTTGCCCCTGGTGTGTCGCCGCTCCAGCAGCCCGATTGAGTCGGGTTGCCGCTCCTGAACGAAATGCTAGGGCTTGGCTGGCGACCCGCCGTCCCCTGCAACACGGGGTCACTACGCGTTCACAGGCCCCGCATTCGCAGGATCGCCGCCGCGTGGCGGTCAGGCCAGCAACTGCAGCATCAACTCAATGCGCGCCTGCACCGGCGAGAGCGCAGCGGCCGAACGCAGCAGCGCGCTGCCGATCACCGGTCCCGCCGCGCAGCGCGTGCTGCGCAGGACCAGAACGCCCGCGACCTGCGCACGCAGCAGCGCAGCTTCGAGATCGCGGTGCAGCGTGCCGTTGCCGGTGCCGGCGGCAACGATGCCGCGCACGCCTTGCGCCACCAGCGCATCGACCAGCAGGCCGTTGGCGCCGGCATGGTTCATGACGATCTCGACACGCGGCCACGCGGCCGCGTCGCGCGCGATGTGCGCCAGACCGAGCGCAGCACTGCGCGGCGCCTCGCGCCACCAACGCAGCTTGCCCTCTTCGACACTGGCCAGCGGCCCGGCGTCGCCGGCGGCGAAGGCGTCGGTGCGGTAGCTGTGCACCTTGCGCACTTCAGCGCCTGACCAGACGCGGCCGGCAATGGCCACGAGCACGCCGCGAGCTTGCGCGTCGCGCGCCGTGCTGACGGCGTCGGACAGGTTCTGCGGTCCGTCGGCGGCAATCGACGTCGCCGGCCGCATGGCCGCAGTCAGCACCAGCGGCTTGTACGGCGCCAGCACGCGGTGCAGCAGATAGGCGGTTTCTTCGAGCGTGTCGGTGCCATGCGTGACGACGACGCCGGCCACGTCGGCGCGCGCCAGGTGGTGCGCGGCGCGCGCGGCCAGCGCCTGCCAGGTCGTGACATCCATGTCCTTGCTGTCGATCTGCGCGATCTGCTCGCATTCGAGGTCGAGCTCGCTCAAGCCCGGCACGGCGGCCACGAGATGGCCGATGCCGATCTGCCCGGCGGTGTAGCCCACCGCGTCGGCGGTGCTCGCGGCGGTGCCGGCAACAGTGCCGCCGGTGCCGAGGATGACGATCGTGCTCGAAGCCATGGTTGCTTTAATCGGTTATCTGGATAAAAATACAGCCACTGGACAAACTCCCAGGCTGCCACCTCGGCGGCCCCACGCCATGGAAGAACGCGCCAAGCTTACCGACCGCCAGCAGCAGATTCTCGATCTGGTGCAAAGCGCCATCGCCCGCACCGGCGCGCCGCCGACGCGCGCCGAGATCGCCGCCGAACTCGGCTTTCGCTCGCCCAACGCCGCCGAAGAGCACTTGCAGGCGCTGGCGCGCAAGGGCGTGATCGAGCTCATCAGCGGCACATCGCGCGGCATTCGCCTGCGGCCCGACGCGCTGAAGAAGTTGAACCAGATGCGCGGCAAGCAGTTCCTGCTGCCGCTGCCCAGCCTGTCGCAACTCAACCTGCCGCTGGTCGGCCGCGTTGCCGCCGGCAGCCCGATCCTGGCCCAGGAGCACATCGATCAGACCTACGTGGTGGAGGCGACGATGTTCCCGCGCCGCCCCGACTACCTGCTGCGCGTGCGCGGCATGAGCATGCAGGGCGCCGGCATCATGGACGGCGACCTGCTGGCGGTGAAGCAGAGCAAGGACGCCACCAACGGCCAGATCATCGTCGCCCGCATCGGCGACGAGGTCACCGTCAAGCGCTTCAAGCGGGTGCGCAACCACATCGAGCTGCATGCCGAGAACCCGGACTTCGAGCCGATCATCGTCAAGCTGAGCGACGCCGAGGTGTTTGCGATCGAAGGTCTTGCCGTCGGCCTGATCCGCAACACGATGCTGATGTGATCGTGGCCGCGGTGAAGAAGCACGCCGGGTACGTGCTCTACGGCAGCCGCAACTCCGGCTCGGCTGCGGTCGAGGCGGCGCTCGAGATGGCCAAGGCGCCGTATCGCATCGTCGATGCCGCCACGTGGCGCAAGAAGGACGACGCGGCCACGTTCGCACAACTGCAGCGCGTCAACCCGCTGCACCAGATCCCGACGCTGGTCATGGCCGACGGCACGGCACTCAGCGAAAGCGCAGCCATCCTCATCCACCTCGGGCTGGCGCACCCACGCGCCAAGCTGCTGCCGGACAACGCTGCGCAACGCGCGCAAGCGATCCGGGCGATGGTCTTCATCGCCGCCAACTGCTATGCGGCCATCGGCATCATCGACTACCCGGAGCGCTGGCACGGCAAGGGCGATAAGGACGCCGACGAACGCTTGCGCAAAGGTGCGCGGCGGCGCCTGCACAAACTGTGGTGCGTCTTTGCCGACACCTTCGCCGCCGATGCCAGCAAGAAGAAGGCACCGTTCCTGTTCGGTGCGCAGCCCGGCGCTGCCGACCTGCTGGCCGCCGTCGTCTCGCGCTGGTCGGGTACGCGCAAGCACCTTGCCAAGCAGCGGCCGGCGTTTCACGCGCTGCTCGAACGCATTGAGGCGCACCCCAGCGTCGCGCCGGTGATCGAGCGCCATTGGGGCGCCGGCTTGGTCACGAGCCCCTGACGAGAATCACGGCGTGGTCCGCATCAAGTCGCCGAAGGCCACACGGGCCGAAGACTGCACGGTGTTGGAGCAGTTGCCCAACATCGGCCCGTCGCTGGCTGCCGACCTGCGCCTGATCGGCATCCACGCGCCGCGCCAGTTGCAGGGCCGCGATGCCTTCGTGCTCTACCAGAAGCTCAATGCCGCCACCGGCGCGCGCAACGATCCGTGCGTGCTCGACACCTTCATGGCGGCCGTCGATTTCATGAACGGCGCCGCGCCGGCCCCCTGGTGGGCCTACACCGCGCAGCGCAAAGTCTTGTACGGCTTGGTTTAGAGAGAGGAGCCCACGATGACAGCAACCCAACGCGCCGTCGGCACCTTCACCGTGCAGATGAAGCCGCAAGGCGAATCCGCAGCCGTGCCCGAGGGCGCAACACCGCTCGGCCGGATGTCGCTCGACAAGGTCTTCAGCGGCGACATGGCCGGCGCCAGCGCTGGTGAAATGCTGACCGCCGTCACGCCGACTGCGGGTTCTGCCGGCTATGTGGCGATCGAACGCTTCACCGGCACCGTCCATGGCCGTGCGGGCAGTTTCGTCATGCAGCACAGCGGCACGATGAGCCAGCGCAACGGCCAGCAACTCTCGATCGAGGTGGTGCCGGACTCAGGCAGCGACGCGCTGCGCGGCATCGAAGGCCGGTTCCTGCTGAAGATCGAGCAAGGCCAGCACCACTACACGCTGGAGTACAGCCTGCCGGCGTGACAGCGCTCTGTGTCGACGGTGCTCAGTGCGAGCGCACGCCGATGGCGAACAGCGCGCGGTCCGAGCTGGCGCGGTGCCATTGCTGCTCGCGCCGCTCGAGGTCGGCAAGGCTGTGCGACTGCGCCAGGTAAGCCTCCAGCGACTCGTTGCTTTCGGGCGCCAGTGTGGACAGGAAGGTGCGAAGGGTTTGCAGTGCTGTTTTCATCAGGATCTCGTTTTGAGGGTTAACCCTTATCTTAGGCCAGCGACCTCCTTTGAAAGGCGCAGATTTTCCGCAATACGAGATCTAGGGGCGTGCGTCTCCGCTGTCCGTGCTGATGTGTGAGGTGTTGGCCCGGTGGCGGCGACGTATCGCCCTCGAAGCCACGCCGACGACGGCGTCAGGGCTGCAACTGCAACGCGTGCACGGGCGGGTGCCGCGGCTCCCACAGCGCAACGTACTCGACCCGCGCCCAAGGCCCGACGAACGAGCGGTACTGCCGCAGCCATGGCAACCCCACCTGCCCGGACGACTGCATGACGCGCGATTGCGACGGGTCGCCCAGGTCATAGATCGCGCGCAGCGACGGCGCGTGTTCGTTCAGGTAGAGCTCGCCGGTGGTCGCATCCGGCTTGACGCCGACGCGGCCGACGTTGACGGTGTAGCTGTCGCCGCCGCTCGGCACGCGCAGCTCGAACAGCGGCGCCAGCGCCTTGATGCGCGAGAACGGGCGGTGCTCGCTGCGCGCGATGTGCGCGTCGCCCCAACGCCACGTCGACGGGTCGTCACCGAAGCGCCGCTGCAACTCGTCGAGCGCGCGTGTCAATGCGATGCCGCTCATCTGCTCGCAGGTTTCGGCCTTGTCGGTCGTGGTCTTGTCGTCGCACCACCAGGCGTCGTTGCGTTCGAGCACGCCTTCCAATGCATCGCGGAAACTGCGCGCGCCGAGCACGCGCTCATAGACCACGGGGCCGCCGAGCTCGTCGATGAAGACGGCACGCACGAGCTGGCGCGAC
>JANMHY010000466.1:0-3588 GCA_031375525.1 Burkholderiales bacterium | reverse complement strand
AACGTAGAACTGGAAGAACGCGTGGCAGGGCATCAGCGCCATCTTGGAGAGCTCGGCCACGTTCCACGCGCTGACGATGATGCGGCGCGAGTCGGGATTCGTCTTCAACTGCTGCACGACCTGTGCGATCTGGTCGATGTGGCCGCCGTCGGGCGTCGGCCACGAGCGCCACTGCACGCCGTACACCGGGCCGAGGTCGCCATCCGGTTTTGCCCACTCGTTCCAGATCGTCACGCCGCGCTCCTGCAGCCACTTCGCGTTGCCGTCGCCGCGCAGGAACCACAGCAGCTCGAGGATGATCGACTTCAGGTGCACCTTCTTCGTCGTCACCAGCGGGAAGCCTTCGCTGAGGTCGAAGCGCATCTGGTGGCCGAACACGCTCCTCGTGCCGGTGCCGGTGCGGTCGGTCTTGGCCACGCCGTGCGTGGCGACGTGGCGCATGAAGTCTTCGTATTGGGAACGAACGGGGCGCAAAGTGAAGTCTCTCAGGGCTGTTGGTCTGGGCGCATGAAGGTGCGATAGCGATCTGAAAACAAGCCTTCGCGCTCGATGCGTGCGTTGTAGTGCGCGATGGCCTCTGCGTTGTCTGAGTTCCAGCGCTTCCAGCTCCTTACCTTATCGCCGGGTTCGCAAGGGGCTTCGACAGGCTCAGCCCGAACGGGTGTGGCCTGCTCGCTGGGCTTCGATACCTCAGCCCGAACGGTTGTGGCGATGCGCGACTTGGAAACCACGATGGCCGGATTATCCAATCGCCGCCGCAGTCTGCGTCGAGTCGAGATCGAACTGCATCGCCGCCAGCCGCGCATACAAGCCGCCTCGCGCCACCAGCTCGGCATGCGTGCCGGTTTCGACGACGCGGCCGTGGTCGAGGACGACGATGCGATCGGCGCGCAGCACCGTCGCCAGCCGATGCGCGACGACGATCGTCGTGCGCCCGCGCATCGCGGCGTCGAGGGCGGCCTGCACCATGCGCTCGCTTTCGGCGTCGAGCGCGCTGGTGGCTTCGTCGAGCAGCAGCAGCGGCGGGTTCTTCAACATCGCGCGGGCGATGGCGATGCGCTGGCGCTGGCCGCCGGACAGGCGCACGCCGCGCTCGCCGAGAAAGGTGGTGTAGCCCTCGGGCAGAACTTCGATGAACTCGTGCGCGAACGCCGCCTTGGCCGCGGCTTTCACCTCGTCGTCGCTCGCGCCGGGGCGGCCGTAGCGGATGTTCTCCAGCGCGCTGGTCGAGAAGATCACGCTGTCCTGCGGCACGATGCCGACGCGCGCGCGCAGCTCGGCCAGCGCCACCTCCTGCACCGGCACGCCGTCGATCGCGACGCTGCCTTGCTGCGCGTCGTAGTAGCGAAGCAGCAGTTGCAGCACGGTGCTCTTGCCGGCGCCGCTGGGGCCGACGAGGGCCACGGTTTCGCCGCGGCGCACGTCGAGCGACACATCCTTCAACGATGCGTGCTGCGGCCGCGACGGGTAGTGGAACGTGACGTGCATCAACTGCACCGCCGAGCCGACTTGCACTGCCGGCAGCGCGGTTGGCAGGATGGGATCGGCAACAGGCGACTGCGTGGCCAGCAGCTCCATCAGCCGCTCGGTGGCGCCGGCGGCGCGCAGCAAGTCGCCATAGACCTCGCTCAGCACGGCCACGCTCGAGACGAATATCAGCACGTACACGACCGTCTGGCCCAAGTGCCCGGCGCTGATGTCGCCGCGGATCACCGCCTGCGTGCCCTGGTACAGGCCCCACAACAACGCGCCGAAAGTCGCGGTGATGATGAAGGCGACCAGCATCGAGCGGATGCGGGTGCGTTTGCGCGCGGTGTCGAACGCGGCTTCGCTGGCGTCGGCGAAGCGTTTGGCCTCGCGGCCTTGCTGGTTGTAGCTTTGCACGACCGGGATCGCGTTCAGCACCTCGGCGGCCATGGCGCTGGTGTCGGCCACGCGGTCCTGGCTGGCGCGCGAGAGCTTGCGCACGCGCTTGCCGAAATACAACGTCGGCCCGACGACGAAGACGAGGATGCCGAGCACCTGCGTCATCACATACGGATTCGTGATGACGAGCATGCCGAGTGCGCCAATGCCCATCACCGTGTTGCGCTAGCCCTTCGAACGACTCGAGCCGTCGACGGTCTGCACCAGCGTCGTGTCGGTGGTCAGCCGCGACAGCACCTCGCCAGTCTGCGTGGTTTCGAAGAACTCGGGGCTTTGTTCGACGACATGCGCATAGACGGCGTTGCGCAAGTCGGCGGTGACGCGTTCGCCGATCCAGCTCACCATGTAGAAGCGCAATGCCGAGAACAAACCGAGCGCCGCACCAACAGCGAACAGCGCCAGGAAGTGGCCGCGCAGCGCCATCACGCGCGCCGCGGGGTCCGCGGACACCAGCCCGCTGTCGATCAGCGACTTCAGCGCGACCGGTAGCACCAGCGTGCTCGCCGCCGCCATGACGAGGAAGAGGGCGGCCAGTCCGATCTGCAGCTTGTACGGCCGCAAGAAGGGTCCGAGGCCGGAGAGGGAGCGCGGGCTGTCGGCCTTGGCGCGTTCGTCGGTTTTTTTATCTGCCACGGCGGGCAGTCTATCGGCGACCTGTGAAGCGCTACTTCTGCGGCTTGCCTCCGTCGCGCTCAGCGCTGTCGCCTGTGACCTTGCGCCCGCGCCTGCCCAAGGCCTCGCGCAGCAGGTACTCCACCTGCGCATTGGCGCTGCGCAGCTCCTGCGCGGCCAAGCGCTCGATCTCGGCCCACAGCTCGGGGTCGATGCGCAGCAGGAAACTCTTCTTGCCGGGGCTGGCCATCCGCGCTACGAGTAAAGGGTTCCTGTGTTGATGATCGGCTGCGTGTCCTTGTCCGAGCACAGCACGACGAGCAGGTTGCTCACCATCGCTGCCTTGCGTTCGTCATCGAGGACGACGATCTCGCGTTCGGACAGGCCCTTCAACGCCGCCTCGACCATGCTGACGGCGCCTTGCACGATCTTGCTGCGCGCGCTGATGATCGCCTCGGCCTGCTGCCGCCGCAGCATCACCTGCGCGATCTCGGGCGCGTAGGCCAGGTGCGACAGCTTGGCGTCTTCGACCGTCACGCCGGCGTCGTCGAAGCGCTGCTGCAGCTCGGTCTTCAGCGCCGCAATCGCCACCTCGCCCGAACGCAGCGTGGACTCGCCGGGCGCCAGGTCTTCGCCTTCGACGTAGGCGAACTGCGTGGCCAGATGGCGCAACGCGGACTCGGCCTGCACCTTGACGTAGTTCTCGTAGTCATCGACGTCGAACACTGCGCGCGCCGTGTCATCGACGCGCCACACCACCACGGCGCTGATCTCCACCGGGTTGCCTCGCTTGTCGTTGACTTTCAGCGTCGGCATATTGAGGTTGCGCGCACGCAGCGACATCTTGCGCTTGACATAAAACGGGTTCGCCCAGCGCAGGCCCTCGGTGCGGTCGGTGCCGGCATAGCGGCCGAAGAGGTTCAGGATCGCCGCCTCGTTGGGCTGCAGCATGTACAGGCCGACGAGGATGAAGACGCCCGCCAAGGGCAGCAGCTCGCGCAACCCGACACCCCAGCCGCCGCCGGCGCCCGGCGAGAGCACGAACGAATG
>JANMHY010000457.1:0-3019 GCA_031375525.1 Burkholderiales bacterium | reverse complement strand
TTGTAGAAGAAGCCGTCGCACGTCGCACAGCCCGAAACGCCGCGACCCATGAAAGCCTCTTCGCTCGGCAGGCCGAGGTACTTGGCCGAGGCGCCGGTGGCGATGATCAGCGCGTCGCAGGTGTACGAGCCCGAGTCGCCGGTCAGCGTGAACGGGCGCTTTGAGAAATCGACCGTGTGGATGTGATCGAACACGACCTGCGTCTGGAAGCGCTCGGCATGTTCGAGAAAGCGCTGCATCAAGTCCGGGCCTTGCACGCCCTGGGCGTCGGCGGGCCAGTTGTCGACATCGGTGGTGGTCATCAACTGGCCGCCCTGGGCCAGGCCGGTGATCAGCATCGGCTTCAGGTTGGCACGGGCGGCATAGACGGCCGCGGTGTAGCCGGCAGGGCCGGAGCCGAGGATCAGGACTTTGGCGTGAGTGGTGGTCGTCATGGGCAGAGGGTTCGGTAACAGGGTCAAGGCGTCGCGGTGCGCCAACAGCTCAAGGTACATGAGGTGCGGACCTCATGGCGTCAAGCCTGTCAATAGGCACAATAGCGGTGTCGTGAAATTGTAGGCAGTCGCGCCGTATGGCCCCCAAGCCCGTGAAGCCTGGGTGCGGCGCGGCCAGCTTGAAGAAGACCACCACAAGGAGTTTTCCCCATGTCGATGCTTTCCAATCTCGACCTGATCCGTCGTGTGCCGCTGTTCTCCATGCTCAGCAACGAGCACGCACAGCAGGTGGCCGACAGCGTCGTCAAACGGCGCTTCCGTCGCGGCGAGTTGGTGGTCGAGCAGGGCCGCAAGAGCAACGCGCTGTTCATCCTGCTCAACGGCCGGGCGCGTGTGCTCACAGCCGACTCGCGCGGCCGCGAAGTCATCCTCGCCGTTCTCGAAGCCGGCGACTACGTCGGCGAGATGAGCCTGATCGACAACGAGCCGCATTCGGCCACCGTGCGCGCCGAGGTGCAGACCGACATGTTGGTGCTCGGCCGCACCGAGTTCGCGCGCTGCCTGCCCGATACGACGACGCTGGCCTACGGCATCCTGCGTGGCCTCGTGCAGCGTCTGCGCGCCGCCGACCGGCAGATCGAATCGCTGGCCCTGCTCGACGTCTACGGCCGCGTGGCGCGCACGCTGCTCGACATGGCCGAGGACGTGACCGGCACGCTCATCATCCGCAACAAGGTGTCGCGCCAGGACATGGCCAAGGTGGTCGGCGCCTCGCGCGAAATGGTCAGCCGGGTGATGAAAGACCTGGAGCAGCGCGGCGTCATCGAGACGCAGGAAAACGGCTCGGTGCACATCAAGCAGCGCCTGTACAACGACTGACCTGTTGTTGCACGAAGGCCAAAGCGCCTTCGTCCACAATTCGGCCATGACCTTTCCTCTTGGTTCGCTGCGCGGCGAGGCCGGCGCGGTGGCGGCTGGCGCCAATGTCGCCGCGCACGCGGTGCCCCTGCGGCGGCAGTTGTGGCTGTTTGCCGGTGCGGTGCTGTGGCTGCTGGCGATGCTGGCGTTGGTCACGCATTCGAGTGCCGACACCGGCTTCTCCACGTCGGGCAGCGGCGGGGCTGTATCGAACAAGGCAGGCCTGGCCGGCGCGTGGCTGTCGGACTTCGTGTACTTCCTGTTTGGCTACAGCGTCTGGTGGTTGCCGTTCGTGGCCGCGCGCGCGTGGTTCGCGGCGTTGGCGCGCAGCCTGCGCAACGGCACCGTGTCGTCACCGAGCCGCACCGTGTTCTGGGCTGGCCTGGCGCTGCTGATGGCCAGCAGTTGCGCTCTCGAAGCGACGCGCCTGTACCGCTTCGAAGGTTTTTTGCCGGGACATGCCGGCGGCGTGCTCGGCTATGCGCTCGGCGCCACGTCGGTGAAGTGGCTCGGCTTTGCCGGCTCCGGCGTCTTCTGGATTGCGACGCTGGTGGCCGGCATCGCGATGGCGCTGCACTTCAACTGGCTGCAACTGGCTGAGCGCATCGGCGCCTGGCTCGACACGTTCAAGCAGAAGCGCGAAGCACAGCGCGAACTCGCCGAAGACGTGAAGCTGGGCCTTGCAGCGCAGCGCGAGCGCGACCACATCGTGGCCGCGGAACGCGAGGTGATCGAAGAGCACATCCCGGTGGTGATCGAAAAGCCGGTCTTCGAAGTGCCGAAGTCCGACCGCGTTGCGAAGGAGCGGCAGAAGCCGTTGTTCGCCGAGTTGAGCGATACGAAACTGCCGCAGGTCGATCTGCTCGATGCCGCGCCGAGCCGTGTCGAATCGACCGTGACCAGCGACTCGCTCGAAATGACGTCGCGCATGATCGAGAAGAAGTTGAAGGACTTCGGCGTCGAGGTGCGCGTCGTCGCCGCATCGCCCGGCCCGGTGATCACGCGTTACGAGATCGAGCCGGCGGTGGGCGTCAAAGGCTCGCAGGTCGTCAATCTGGCGAAGGATCTGGCGCGCTCGTTGTCGCTGGTCAGTATCCGCGTCGTCGAGACGATCCCGGGCAAGACGACGATGGCGCTCGAGCTGCCGAATGCGAAGCGGCAGATGATCAAGCTCGCCGAGATCCTCGGCTCGTCGGCTTACAACGATGCGTCGTCGATGCTGACGATCGGCCTGGGCAAGGACATCGTCGGCGCACCGGTGGTGATCGACCTGGCGAAGACGCCGCATGCGCTCGTGGCAGGAACCACCGGCTCCGGCAAGAGCGTTGGCATCAACGCGATGATCCTGTCGCTGCTCTACAAAGCCGAGGCGCGCGACGTGCGCGTGATCCTGATTGACCCGAAGATGTTGGAACTCTCGGTGTACGAGGGCATCCCGCACCTGTTGTGCCCGGTGGTCACCGACATGAAGCAGGCCGCCAATGCGCTCAACTGGTGTGTCGGCGAGATGGAGCGGCGCTACAAGCTGATGAGCAAGCTCGGCGTGCGCCAACTCTCGGGCTACAACAAGAAGATCGACGACGCCGCGGCCAAGGGCGAGAAGATCGGCAACCCGTTCTCGCTGACGCCCGAGGAGCCGGAGCCACTGGAGCGGCTGCCGCAGATCG
>JANMHY010000440.1:0-2666 GCA_031375525.1 Burkholderiales bacterium | reverse complement strand
CGGCCAGGTCTATGGCGGCCCGGTGCAGCTGGTGGCCACCAGCAGCACCTACGCGTCGGGCGACCTGGTCACCGCCGGCTTCGTCGACAACGCGATCGGCCCCTACCTGTGCGTCGGCGAAGCCACCGCCGGCGGCGGCGCCAACGTCTATGGCTACGCCGACCTGCGCGCCGCGTTCGCCGGCACCGCCGACGCGCTGCCAGCGCTGCCCGAAGGCATCGAGCTCAGCCTGGCGTTCCGCCGCGCGACGCGCGCCGGGCCGAGCCAGGGGCTGCCGATCGAAGACGTGGGCGTGCGCGTGGTGCAAGCGCGCGATAGCTACGCGATGACGCGGCGCGATCTGCTCGAAGGCAACTGCGATCTGTACGACCAGTGTGCGCAGCGGCTGGCGGCACTGCCGCGCAGCGCGCTCGACGCGAGGCTGCGGCGCTCACCGCGGGCGCTGGTGGTGCAGACGCGGGGTGTCGATCAGTTGGATGTCGAGATCGATGGCAAGGCGCTGGCGTCGATGGCGGTTGGCGATGGGGCGCAGACGACGCTTGAACTCGCGGCGCGTGCGCGGCGGGTGCAACTCGTCGGGCGCAGCAAGGGCGAGGTGGTGCAGCAGCGGCGCTTCGACTTGCGCCATGCCATGGGGTGAGCAAAGGCGAGCGAATGCTGCGCCGCCGCCTCATGTCTCATGCCGGTTGCTCGCCCGTGCTTGGCGCCAACCACGACGCATGACACGGAATGCATCCGCTACACATGAATCGGGCAGCGGCTTTCGGCCAAGAGCTGTCGTTGGCGACCGTCAGCAAATTGGCTTCGCGTCGACCAGTTGCCGACCCGCGCTCCCACCACGAACAGAAACGCCGCTACAAAGTTCGCCGCTTCGTGTCTCGCATGGTGCGGACACCGCGATCACCTCGCTCGCGGCAGTTCCAGAACCGCACGTCATCGAGCCTTCCTCAGCCGCGCCCGGTCGCGTCGCTGCGCTCGTCGCCTCCGCGGATGCCTTTGCTCCGACGGGCGTTACCCTTGTGCATCATGAACCAGCCCATCACCGCATCGGCGCCCGCACGTCCCCGACTCCCGCTCGCCGTCGTCCTCTTCGCTGCGGTGAGCCTTCTCAACGAGGTTTCCGCTCAGATGGTGGCACCGCTGATCCCGATCCTCATCGCTTCGGTGCTCGCGGCGGGCCCAGTGGCGATCGGCGCGGTGGAAGGCATCGCCGACGCCGTCGCCGCGGCGCTCAAGCTCTGGTCCGGCCGCCGTGCCGACGTCTTGCCACAGCGCCGCAAGGCGATGGTGTTGGCCGGGTATGGCCTCGCGCTGGCCGCGCGCCCGCTGATGGGGCTGGCGGCGAGCTGGGCTTCGCTGGCCGCACTTCGGGCGACCGATCGCCTCGGCAAGGGCCTGCGCGGCGCGCCGCGCGACGCGATCCTCGCGGACGCGACGCCCGAGGCCATGCGAGGCCGGGCCTACGGTCTGAACCGTGGCATGGACTACGCTGGCGCAGTGCTGGGCTCGCTCATTGCGGCGGCGATGCTCGCGTGGTGCGGCGCGAGCGTGCAGCAGGTGATCGGGCTGTCTGCGCTGCCGGGTGTCGTGGTGCTGGCCCTGCTGGCGCTGATGCCCAATCCGGCCACGCCGGCGCAAGTCGAGGCGGCCCGCACGGCCAAGCGAGTGCCGCTGCGCTGGTCAGTTCTGCCGCCGGCGCTGCGGCGCTACCTGCCGGTGCTGGCGCTGGCCTGCTTCGCGAAGGCCTCCGAGGCCTTCATCATGCTGCGCGGCCACGAGCTGGGGATGTCCATCGTCGTGCTGCTGCTGCTGTGGGCGTGGCTCGCGGCGCTGCAGAGTGCCGTGGCGCTGGCCGCCGCGCCACTTTCCGACCGCATGTCCAAGCGCACGCTGACGCTGTTGAACTGGAGCAGCCTCGCGATCGGCTACCTGTCGCTCGCCGCCGTCGGCACACCGGCCGGGCTGTGGCTCGCGGTGTCGGTGTACGGCGTGGTCAGCGGCATCAGCGAAGGGGTCGAGCGCGCGCTCGTCAGTGAACTCGCCGGCCCCGGCCTGAAGGGCACGGCCTTCGGCTGGTACCACATGATCGGCGGCGTGGCCGCGATTCCCGCGGGCCTGCTGTTCGGTTTGATTTGGAACCTCGCCGGCCCGGCGGCCGCGTTCGGCGCGACAGCCACACTGGCGCTGGCCAGCGCGCTGTGGCTCAAGCTCGCGCTGCCGATCGGCGCCGCGCCGAGAATCCGTACCTGAGGACGCCGCGATGCGCGTGCTGATCGTCGAGGACAACCCCGACATCGTCGCCAACCTGTACGCCTACCTGGAGCCCCTGGGCTACCGGCTCGACCATGCGCGGCACGGCGAAGCCGGCCTCTCCGCAGCCCACGGGGGCGGCTACGACGCCATCGTGCTCGACCTGATGCTGCCGCGGCTGGACGGCATCGAGCTGTGCCGGCGTCTGCGGGTCGAGGCGCGCGACAAGACGCCGGTGTTGATGCTCACCGCGTGCGACACCGTGCACGACAAGATCGAGGGTTTCGGCGCCGGCGCCGCCGATTACCTGGTCAAGCCGTTCTCGATGGCCGAGCTCGACGTGCGGCTGCGCGCATTGGTGCGCCGCGCTCGCAACGCCGTGGTGCCCGCCCCGATGCGAGTCGGCGACCTGGTGT
>JANMHY010000437.1:0-5480 GCA_031375525.1 Burkholderiales bacterium | reverse complement strand
CGGCACATGCGCCAGCTTGACGCCGGTCGAGGCCTGCACGTTCTCGAGGATCAGGTGGTAGAGCGAGCCGATGCCCACGCTGCCATAGGTCAGCGGCTTGTCGGCCGACTTGCGGGCCAGCGCGATCAGCTCGTCGACGTTGTTGACCGGCAAGTCCTTGCGCGTCACGAACACCATCACCGCATCGGCCACCGGTTGCACCAGGCGGAAGTCTTCCGTCTTCAGCTTCACCGCGGCATTGGCCAGCGGCGACAGGATGACCTCGTTGGGCGAGCCCTGAAAGATGTAGTAGCCATCGGCCGGCGCGGCCAGCACCTTCTGCGCCGCCAACGCGCCGCTGACGCCGCCCAGGTTTTCCACCAGCACCTGCTGGCCCAACTCCTTGGCGAGCGGGTTGAAGAAGATGCGCGCGATCGCGTCCGACGGGCCGCCCGCCGGGTACGGCACCATCAGGTTGACCGGCTTGTTCGGGAAGGTCTGGGCGAGCGCGGCGCCCGAGGCCAGCAGCAGGCCGGCAAGGAAGGCGACGCAACGGTGGGCAAGGGCTTTCATGGACGATCTCCTCGGAGGTGGGGCTTAGGAAGCGAATGTAGGCAGCGCAACATGCCAAGTCCAATGCATTCTTTTCCGCGTTAGCATGAGTTCGACTCATACGCCAGGAGGCTTGCCGCCATGACCCTCGTGCAGTTGAGACACCTGATCGCGCTGGCCGACAGCGGCTCGTTCAGCAAAGCCGCGCAGGCGCTGTTCCTGACCCAGCCGGCGCTCAGCCGCAGCATCCGCGCGCTCGAAGACGAACTGCACGCGGCCTTGTTCGACCGCATCGGCCGGCGCATCGAGCTGACGCCATTCGGCGGCGAGACGCTGACGCGCGCACGCCAACTACTCTTCGACGCGCAAGAGCTGCAGGCCAGCGGCCCCAGCCTGCGCGAAGGCCGCTCGGGCGTGCTGCGTATCGGTATGGGCTCCGGGCCGGGGGCGATGCTGATGACGCCGCTGCTGATGCAGATCGCGCGCGAGCGGCCGCGGCTGCATGTCGAGGTCTCGCGCAGCGGCACCGAGCTGCTGCTGCAGGCGCTGCGCGCGCGCGCGCTCGATGCGCTGGTCGTCGACCTGCGCTCGATGCGGCCGGCCGCCGATCTGCGTACCGACTCGCTGCACGAGATGCGCGGCGCGTTCATGGTGCGCCGCGGCCACCCGCTAGCGCGCCTGCGTGCCGGCGTCACCTTCGAAGCCCTCAGCCGCTACCCGATTGCCTCGACACCGCTGTCCGATGAAGTGGCGCGGATGCTGATCGAGCGTTACGGCGCGCAGGCCCATCCGGAACAGTGCGTGACGCTGCGCTGCGAGGAGGTGCCGAGCCTGGTCGAGGTCGTCCGCCAAAGCGACGCGGTGCTGCTGGCCATCCGCGCTGCGGCACCGGAACTGGTCGAGCTGAAGATGCGGCCGGCGTTGAATGCCACGGCGCGCTTCGGCCTGGTGACAGTGGCGCGCCGCACCGAGGCGCCGGCCCTGTCGATCGTGCGTGAACTGATGCAGCAGCGGCTGCGCGATCAATGAGGTTTGCTGACGCACCATGCCGACGGGGTCGGCTCGGGCGAACGCAAAGTGCCGTGCAGCGCCTTCGGTCTACTTGCACTCCCAGTACCAGACCTTTCGCGACTGCTTCAGCAGTCCCAGCGAGTCCATGCGCTCCGGATAAATGGCCAGAGTGCGGCCGTTCCAGAGGTCGACATGGTCGCCGGATTTGACGTCGACGCCGAAGAGGAGCTTGTTCATCTTCTCGGTCGGGGTTCGCCAGCAGTCCTCCAGGTACAGAAAGCCGGTTCGTCCGGAAAGCGCCGCCGCGGCGTCGCTTCCATTGACGCGGAGCGTTGCCGGGCCCCAGGTCTTGAGTACCTTCTCCGTGAGGTCCCAGGCCTTGACGAAGAACTTCTTGGTAAACGGTTGATGGCGCGCCGAATCAGAAACAAACGGCTTGCCGAACATCGATGCTTCCTCGGTATCGGGCTTCAGACGCAGTGCCTGACCAAGCATCATCGCGCACCGATTGCCCTCCGTCACCATCGAAGCCCATCCTCTGGCCTCTTCAAGGCGTCTTGACAGTCCTTCGAAATCTTGAGGAATGGCCATGTGCGCGTCTCCGGCAACGACAGTTCGTGAGCTTCGAATCCTGCAGGCTTCGCGCCCGCACGCATCACTCGTCTGCGTGATCATCCAATGAACGACAGGAAATCGATGTCCCGAGGGGGCGTGGTAGAGCAGCTAGACGAAGTCGAACCGCACTTCCCACCAGGCCATGCGCTCGCGGATGGGCGTAGGAGGCCCGCCCGCCGTGGCCTTCATCGCCACCCGTTCCAGCGCCCGATACAAGTCACCGCCGAACTGCTGGTTTGACATCGCGTCCAAGGGTTGGACATGGGATGCTTCTTGGGTCTCCCAGATGAACATGGCGCCCGGGCACTCGTCGTTGTTGTTGCCAATCTCGCCTTTGTAGAGACCCTCGAAGGGCGCCAAGGCCATCGAGCGGCGCCCCCTCTTGGCCCCTGGGTCAGGATCGATGTAGATCTTGCCCCACTTGCGCTTGTTTCTCCCCGTCAACTGCTGGCGCCAGTGCTCCGCGACCATGGGGTAGGCAGAACTCTGTATCGTGACGGCGATGACGCCCGGCGCCACGTTGTCGGCGCGAATGTACTGTTCCCATCGGGCCATAGCTGCCTCGCCATCCGTAGCAGTCCACGGCGCCAGTATGCTGCTCCGGAGGTGGTCTTGGCAAAGGCGCGGACCTCGGCCATCAGCAGGAATGAGGACGACGGAATCGCGGCGGCGCCGCCATGTGCAATGGAGGTGTCTGGACTTCGTTGACCTTCAGCGCATCAAGATCCACTCGCCCTTGCCGTCCGCTGCCAGATCACCCAGGTGCCGCTCGATGCGCCGCGACGGCAGACCCGCGAACACACGGCCATGCTGCGCCAGATCGCGCGCCAGCAGTTGCCAGAACACCGGCGCATCGGCAATCGCCGGCACGAAGGTCGGCGACGGCGTGGGTGCCGCGCCCGCAAAGACGATGCTGCCGCGGCGCATGCCGTAGCCGACATGGGCGCCCGCACGGCCTCCGAGGGCGATGGTGCCGGCCACCAGGCGCGAGCCCAGGAAATCGCCTGCGGCGCCGAAGACGACGACCGTGCCGCGGCGCATGCGGTCAGCGCAGCGTTCACCGACGTTGCCTTTGATGATCAGCGTGCCGCCGCGCATGCCGTCCATGCTCCCGGGCAAGGTGCTGGCGGCGAAGTCTCTCGCGTTGCCTTCGATGCGCAGCGAGCCGCCCGCCATTTCGCAACCCATCAGATCACGTGCGTTGCCGCGCACGATGATCTCGCCGCCGCGCATTCCCGCGCCGGCATAGTCGCCGGCATCGCCCTCGACGATCAGCGTGCCGCTGTCCATCTGCCAGCCGATGCGATCGCAGCGCGAGCAATCGCCTTCGAAGATCAGATTGCCGTCGTCGCGCGGCGCGATGCTGAACAACTCGGCCAGCGGCACGAGTGCGCTGCCATAGCCGACATGCAGTTGCAGCAAGTCGGCCGATGGCGTCACGCCTCGCATGTCCACCCGCAGCGCCGGCGTCTGCTTCAGCCGCAGCGTGAAGCCGCTCATGCCGCGCCCTCACCCATCAGCTTGTGCAGATGGAAATGGAACGGGCCGAGCTTGCCGCCGTAGTTGCCGGCGGAGATGCGCAGCAGGCCACGCTCGGCGCCGAAGGCGATGCCGGCGTCGAGCCCGGCGCGCATGGCGGCCGCCACATCGCCTTCGGTCAGGCCGTCGATGACGATCTCCATCACGCAGCGTGTTTCGGGCGTCAATTCGCTCTTGGCGACGAGACCGTACAGCGTCGGGCAGAAGGCGTCGTTGGTCGAGGCCATCAGCGACGGATACTTGCTGCCGACCTTGGAGCCCGAGCGCACGACGCCGCCCGGGAACGGCATGATGACGTTGCGCAGCGTTCGCATCGCGGCGACAGCGGCTTCGGACACCGCGAGCGCAGTGTCGGTGTCGCGCGCCAGCAGCAGCAGGTTGCCGCCGCCGACGCCCTTGACCACGGCCGTCGTCTCCTGCGCCACGAACTCGCCGTCCATCACCGGCACGCGCCAATAGCGCACGCCGCCGATGACCTTGCTGATCTGCCAGCCGTCGCCGAAGAAGCGCAGGTTCTTGCCGAGCGCCACGGCTTCGCCTTCTGCAATGCCAGCGAAGACCGCGGTCGTGGGGCAAGTCAGCACGCATTGCCCGACACGCCGTTCGATCTGTTTGGCGAGCTCCTTCCCCGACATCGAGAACAGCAGCAGGCTGATGCCGGGCCGGCCGTCCGGCGTTTCGCTGGCATCGATCTCGCGCTCGATGCCGGCCTCGCAGCCGCAGCCGATAACCGACGTGGCAAACCCCGTGGCTGATTGCGCCGCCTGGCGCGCCCATTCGATGGTGTGCGCGGTGACGACGATTCGCGTCGCCTTCATCGGGAAGGCCTCGGCAAAGGTGTCATCGACCGTCACACCGTTGCGAATCACGAGCCGCTCCCTTCAAAGCAAGCCGCCGGCAGCAATCGCCCGCCATTGCAGCAACGGCACAGCTCGTCGTGGCCGATGGCGATGTGATCAAAGTTCTGCGTGCCGCGCCGATCGGCCTGCTGGCGCAGCCATTTCTCGATCGCGCTGTCGTAGCCCGGCTCCACAAAATGCGTGCCGCCCACCGGCAGCGCGGTGATGCGCCCGGCGCGCGCCACTTGCACGCCGTCCTTGAACACGAACTCGGGCGTGCGGAACATCGCCTCGCGGTCGGCGTCGTTGCGATAGACCGCGATGTCGGCCGCCGCGCCGACGCCGAGCCGGCCACAGTCCTTCAGGCCGAGCAGCCGCGCCGGTGCGGCTCGTGTCATCACCGCAATCTCCGGCAACGTGAGTTCGCGCGTGATCGAGCGCAGCGCGCAATTCGCCGCCACCTCGGGGTGCAGCTTCGCAATCTGCTCTTCACGGAACGAGCGATCCATCAACAGCCGGATCAGGTGCGGGTAACTGGTGAACGGGCCGCCGTTCGGATGGTCCGTCGTCAGCACCACCTGCCACGGGTTGGTGACGAGCAAAAACAGTTCGAGCCCGATTGCCCATTGCAGCGCGTTGACATAGCTCTGTTCGCGGTAGCGAAACGGCACGACACCGCAACCGGCGTCGAGCTCGATGTCGGCGCCGATCCATTTGCGCGGATTCGCCAGCGCCGCGTTGGCATGCTGGCGCATAGTGTCGCCCGAAGCGGTGACGGTCTGGCCGAAGATCACCTGGCCGATGTCGATGCTGATCTGCGGATTCGCATTCACCGCTTCGGCGAGCTGCTGCGCCGCGGACGAAAACTTCTTCGGCCCGTCGTTGCCGTAGGCGTGGAACTGCACATGCGTCAGGTGCGCCGGCAGGCCATCGAGCGCGGCGATG
>JANMHY010000431.1:0-7184 GCA_031375525.1 Burkholderiales bacterium | reverse complement strand
CGTAGGCCGGGCCCGGCGCGCCGAGCCAGGCGCGTGCGAGGTCGCTGGCGGCGGTGCCCACCAGGCCGCCGCCGGCAAAGCCGATCGCCTGCGCCGCGCCCCACAGGCCCATGCGCGTGCCTTCGCGGCCGCCGCGGCCGTGGCCCGCCAGCGCCATCATCGAGCCGATGGCGGCGATCGAGAACGCGCCGTTGGCCACGCCCATGACGAAGACGTTGGCGCGCAGTGGCCAGTACGCGGTAACGGCGCTGCCGCCAAAGCCAGCGAAGGCGAGCCCCGCAAGCGCGATGCACGAGGCGACGCAGCCCCACACCGTCCACACGCGCAGCGAGCCGAAGCCAACGCCGAACAAGCGCCGCCCCGCCAACGCCGCAAGCAGCATGCCGGCCAGCGTGCCGCCATGCTGCACGCCGGAGAGCTGTGTCGATTCACCCGGCGTGAAGCCGAACATCACGCCGGCAAACGGCTCCAGGATCAAGTCCTGCGCGCTGTAGGCGACCATCGAGACGAAGACGAAGACCGTGAAGCGCCGTGCGTCGGGCTCGCGCCAAACCTCGGCGAGTGCAGCGCGGAACCGCGTTGCGGTCATCGGCGTTTTGCCTTCAACGACAGACCGCGCATCGCCTTCCAGGCGCCACAGCGCCAGCATAGCCACCGCCACCGCGATCAGCGACACCGTTCCCGACACTGCCATCAATCGCTGCGGCGTGTACGGGTCGAGGAACTTGCCAGCCGTGCCCGCGGTGACGGCAAAGCCCACGATCATCATCACCCACACCAGCGCTGCCGCACCGCCGCGGCGCGGCGCATCGACGCGCTTGGCCAGCAGCGTCAGCAGCGACGTGCCGGCCGCGCTGACGCCGAGGCCGACGAGGATGAAGGCCAGCACCGCGAGCGCCAGACCGGCGCTGCGCGAGTCGCCGCCCAACCACGTCGTCGCCACCGCGCCGAGTAAGCCGCCCGTGGCCAGCACGACCATGCCGCCGATGATCCAAGGCGTGCGGCGAGCGCCAACGTCCGAACCAAAACCCATGCGCGGCCGCGAGATCTGCACCGCGTAGTGCAGTGCCACCAGCAGGCCCGGCAGCAACGCCGGCAGCGCGAGCTCGACGACCATGACGCGATTGAGCGTCGATGTGGTGAGCACGACGACAGCGCCGAGCATCGCCTGCACTAGACCCAAACGCGCGATGCCGAACCATGACAAGCCGTTCATGCGAGTCGCTCCACCGCGCGCAGCGCAAACGCAGAGACCAGCATGCCGAGCACGAACAGCGGCACGCCGAAGCCGCTGTACCAAAGCCCGCGCTCGACCGGCGCGGCGAGGAAGCGGCGCATCATCAGCAACTGCACGGCGAGCAATGCGCCGACGCCGGCCGCATGCAGCGGCTGCCCCCAATCGACCAGCAGCGCAATGACCGCCACTTGCGGCAGCGCCATCGCCCAACATGCCACTTGCGCCGCGCGCTGCGACCCCAGGCGCACCGGCAACGAGCCGATGCCCATGCGCGTGTCGCCTTCAATCGATTTGAAGTCGTTCAGCGTCATGATGCCGTGCGCGCCGGCGCTGTAGAGCGCGGCCAGGATCAGCGAACGCAGGCTCGGCGCGCCGCCGGCCATGACAGCAGCGCCGGTGATCCAGGCCAAGCCCTCATAACAAAGACCGCAAGCCGCGTTGCCCCACCAACCGTTTTGCTTCAGGCGCAGCGGCGGCGCGCTGTAGGCCCAGGCGAGCAGCAGACCGAAGGCCGCGGCGGCGAACACCCAGGGCCCGATGGCCAGCGCGGCGATGAGCGACAGCAGCGTCCATGCCACCGCCACGTACAAGCCCCAGCGCCCGGGCATGCGGCCCGACGGGATCGGCCGCTGCGGCTCGTTGATGGCATCGACCTCGCGGTCGAACCAGTCGTTGACGGCCTGGCTGGTGGCGCAGACCAGCGGTCCGGCCAGCATCACGCCCGCAGCCACCAGCCACAACCGCCCGTCGGCCGACGCGCCCGACGCCACCGCGCCGCAGGCAAAGGCCCACATCGGCGGGAACCAGGTGATCGGCTTGAGCAGTTCGGCGACCGCTGAGGGCGCAGGCAGGGTCATCGGCGCATGTTGCGCCTGACACTTCAAAACGTCAACTGAGATTTACACTCTGAACTGTCAATTCGAGTGTCAAGCCGGCGTCCATGTCAGTGGCGCCCGGCCGCCCGAAGCCACTGAGCGCCCCCTCGGGGGCAGGAGCGAAGCGACGTGGGGCCGTTCTTCTAATGCAGTTCGGCGTCGCTCTGTTCGAGCCCGCCCATGCCGAACCGCCGCAGCTTGACGTACAGGCTCTGCCGCGACAGGCCGAGCAGTTGCGCGGCCATGGCGCGGTTGTCCTTGGTCATCGTCAGCGCCGTTTCGATCGACAGGCGCTCGATCAGGTCGCTGGTCTCGGCGACGATCTGCTTCAACGGCACACGGCCGACGAGTTCGGTGAGTTGCGCCACCGAGGCCGGCACCTTGGTTGGCAGCGCCTGTTCGCTGGGCGCCAGGCGGCGGCCGACGTCGCGCACGGCGAAGGCGAAGGCCGCCTTGTCGGACCCCGCCGGGCCGCCGGCGGCATCGAGCGCCGACGCGGCGATCTCGACTTCGGTGACCAGCCCGAGCACGCCGCGCAGCTCGGTGGAAAACAGGCCAGCCGCGCCGCTGTCGCGCAGGTTGGCCAGCAGCACCGACATCTCGACGCCGGTGCGGCCCAGCCAGCGGTCCAGCGGTTCGCCGCGGGCCTGCTCTTCGCTCGACAACTGGGCCATTCGCGCAAAGGCGCGATTGACCGCAACGACGCGGCCCGCGCCGTCGGTGTAAGCCAGCGCGTCGGCGGCGCTGCGCACGAAGGCAACCTCGAATCCGGCGGGAGCCGACGCGCTGCTTTCACCGCCTGCGTCGCCCTTGCCGCGCTTGTGCTCGGCCGAGACCAGCAGCGCCAGGCGCACCAGCAGAAACGACGCCTGCTCCTGGCGGAACGAGGCCAGCGAGACGGTAACGCCGAGCGCCGTGGCAGCCAGCGTGGCCGACAGGCGTTCGTGTTTTCCGAGGCTGCGTGCTGCCGCAATCGCCGCGGCCAGCGGCTCGGCGGCCGCCGGGGCGAACAGCGATGACAGGGTGGCGCCGATGACCTTCGGCGCCTTGTGGCTGGCGTGCGCGCCCGTGCCGCCGGACACCAGGACCAGCGCGGCCGGGTTGGCCTCGACGATGCGCAGCGTGGTGCCGTCGGCGATCAGCACCGCCTCGGCCGAGGCCTGGAACAGGTTGCGGTAGCGCGTCTCGGCTTCGCGGAAGCGCCAGTAGTCGCGCTCCATCGTCTGCTGTGCGTCGACCAGGCGGCGTTGCAACGTGAAGTTGTCGCGCAGGTCGCGGCCGAGGGCCAGCACGCGCGCCGCAGCGCGTGGCCCGCGCACGCTGCCGGCCACGCGCACGGCAACGTAGAGCACCGGCAAGTCCGGACCCGTTGCGGCCGGGTGGTTGACCTGGCGCGGCGTCCCGGGCTCGTCGGCCAGCGCGCGCGCCAGCAGGTCGGCCACCTTGTCGCGGCTGTCGGCATGCACCGTGTCCGCCCAGGCCTTGCCGACCCAGGCCCGCTTGGCGGTCTTCTGCAGCTCGCGGTCGTGCGCTCGGAGGTCGAGCACGGTGCCGTCGCCATCGAGCACCAGCGCAATGTCGCCGGCGGCGTCGATCAGGCGCTGTGTTTGAACGGTATCGAGTTCGCGCGGCAACAGCGGCGCGTCAGCCGGCGTGGGTTTGGCGCCCCGGCTCATGGCGTGCGGGGCAGCGGGGGTTGCGAAAAGCTGTCGGCACTGTGGTAACTGCGGCAGTAACGACGGCGGAAATAGCGGCAGAAATAGCGGCTTATCGGGGGGCGTGTGGGGGCCACCGGCTTCATCGGACCTGTCCTCGTGCGGCTGCGGGCCGAGCTCGGCGCTCAGGGGCAGGTCAACGACGGACGAGGTGTGTTGCGAGAAGATCCTCCGCCAACTTCGGCGCTTGACCACCGTCGTGCCCCGACGCATCGGCCCCCACGGACTGGGCCCACTCGGGTTGCATCACGAACAACGGCCCTCCCACCAGCACAACCACCGAACGGTTGCGCGTGACCTTGCGCACCTGGGCGATTCGCTCTTTCAACCAGTCTATCCGCGATTCACTGCCGCTCGAGAAGCCGACGGCGTCGAACCACTCGCGCGAGACCTGCGCCGACGGGTCGGGCACCGCCCCGCCGACGCCGCCCAACACCTCCCAGCCGGCGCGGCGGAAGAACTCCGCCACCATCGACAGACCGAAGCTGTGCTGCTCTTGCGAATGTTGCGCCAGCAGAATGCGCCGGCCGTTGGCGGGGTGCTCGACCTCGGTGCCGAAGGCCGGGCTCCACTCGCGCAGCAGGCGCTGCAGCCGGCCCAGGCTGATCGTCACGGTGGAGAAATCGCAACGGTCGGCGACCCACAACTCGCCGAGATGGCGCGCGGCCGGGGCAAACAGCTCGAGAAAGATCGCCTCGACGGCGAAACCCCGGCGGTGCGTGGCTGCCACCGCCGCAGCCAATTCGGCATCGGTGCCGTTGCGCAGCAGGGCGACAAAGCCCTCGATCTCGCGCGGCTCGAGGTGCACGGCGGCGCGCGGCTGCTTGCCGTGCGCACCGACCAGGCGCGGAATGACATCGGACTCGAGCGCCTGCGCCAGCTTGGATAAGCGCGCCTTGGCGTCGGAGCGCTCGGCCAGCGCGGTCGGCCACGCCGAGCCGTGCGAGCCGTTCGCAGGCGTCCAACTGGACGGAAGGGACTCGCACTCCTCTCGCGAGTGGTCCCTCGAAGAACCGGACGACATGTACTGCGTCTCCTGATCCTCATTCGCCGCCGCCTTCGAAGGCCAGCGCACGACGGGCGTTATGAACTTCAACGCGCGCCGTGAACCGATCCGATGCTCCCGGTTGCTGTTGCTCGGGTACTGCATTTGCACAGAAACGGCGCTCATGGGTTGTACTCCTCGAAGGCTCAAATGTCTTGGGCATAAAGGCGGGGTTTTCCCGCCTGGTGCACAGTGAACGGGGCCCTGCCGCGTTGCAGAAACGTCTTGGACATCAGGGCAATCCGGTATTGCATCAGCGCTTCCTTGCGTCGCACCCGCTTTGCTCGACGCATGTCGCGCATCCGGCTGGACAGATGGCAGCAATGATCAAAAACAGACGCCAATATGTCAAGTCTTGTTTACGTCCATCTCGATTGACACTTTGTCCGAGCCGATCTAGTCTGGCGGCAACAACAGGAGCGCGCTGCTTCATGACTTCGCTGCGGGCCGACTCGATGACCGAACCAACCACCAGATGCACTCCGCTGTACTCCGCCGAGGAGCGGCAGCGGCGCGACGCCTCGGCGTGGACCTGGGTGCAAGGCGTGCTGGCTCCCGTGCAGTTCATCGCCTGCGCGGTCAGCTTGTTTTTCGTGCTGCGCTACCTCGCCACCGGCGAAGGACTGTTCGCGGCCAGCGTCTCGTTCGTCATCAAGACCGCGCTGCTGTACACGATCATGGTCACCGGCAGCGTCTGGGAGAAAGTCGTCTTCGGCCGCTGGTTGTTCGCACCGGCTTTCTTCTGGGAAGACGTGGTCTCGATGCTGGTGCTGGCGCTGCACACGGCCTGCCTCGTTGCCATGTTCACCGGCTGGCTCGATGCGCGCTCGCAGATGCTGCTCGCCTTGGCGGCCTACACAAGTTATGTCATCAACGCAGCGCAGTTTTTGTTGAAGCTGCGCGCGGCGCGGTTGGGTGGGGTGGCTGCATGAGCCTGCCCGGCCGCCCGAAAGGCGAATTGACCGCAGTGCGAAGCACGGAGGTTGCCTGATGAGCCGCGCCGCGCCGGGCCGCCCCAAGCAAGCGGCTGTCCCCTCGGGGGACCGGCTGCGGTATGCCGCAGACGAGGGGCTGTCATGACCCCCGTGATTCCTCTTGTGGCCGAACGCAGCGAGGGTTGCGCGACGCCTGCGGTGATCAAGCAGCGCGGCCAGCGCGAGGTGTTCTGCGGCCTGACGGGCATCGTCTGGCTGCACCGCAAGATCCAGGACGCGTTCTTCCTCGTCGTCGGCTCGCGCACCTGCGCCCACCTGATCCAGTCCGCCGCTGGCGTGATGATCTTTGCCGAGCCGCGCTTCGCCACCGCGATCATCGACGAGCGCGATCTCGCCGGTCTGGCCGACGCCAACACCGAGCTCGACCGGGTGGTGACGCAACTGCTGGCGCGCCGGCCCGACATCAAGATGCTGTTCCTCGTCGGTTCGTGCCCGTCGGAGGTCATCAAGCTCGATCTGTCGCGCGCCGCGGCGCGGCTGTCGCAGACGTTCTCGCCGAACGTGCGCATCCTGAATTACTCCGGCAGCGGCATCGAAACCACGTTCACGCAGGGCGAGGACGCGTGCCTGGCCTCGCTGGTGCCGCAACTGCCGAGCACGCAAGAGCGCAACCTGCTCGTCGTCGGCGCGCTGGCCGATGTGGTCGAAGACCAGTTCCGCCGTTTGTTCGACGAGCTCGGCATCGGCCCGGTGCACTTCCTGCCGCCGCGCCAATCGCGCGATCTGCCGCCTGTCGGGCCGAACACCAAGCTGCTGATGGCGCAGCCCTTCCTCGCCGACACGCTGCGCACACTCGAAGCGCGCGGGGCCGAGCGTCTTTCTGCGCCCTTCCCGCTCGGCGCTGAAGGCACGACCGAGTGGCTGCGCGCGGCCTGGAATGCCTGGGGCCGCCAACAGGCCGAGCCGACGAAGTTTGCCAACGTCGTCGGCCCGAAGCGCGAACGTGCAGCGCGCGCGCTGGCGCGGCAACGGCTCGAGCTGCAAGGCAAGCGCCTGTTCTTCTTCCCCGACTCGCAGCTCGAAGTGCCGCTGGCGCGTTTCCTGTCGCGCGAACTCGGCATGGTGCTGGTCGAAGTCGGCAGCCCTTATCTGCACGCCAAGCTGCTCGACCGCGAGCTGGCGCTGCTGCCGGCCGGCACGCAACTCTCCGAAGGCCAGGACGTCGAGCGCCAGTTGGACCGCTGCCGCGCCGCCAAGCCCGACATCGTCGTCTGCGGCCTCGGCCTGGCGAACCCGCTCGAAGCCGAAGGCATGACGACCAAGTGGTCGATCGAACTCGTCTTCACGCCGGTGCAGGGCTTCGAGCAGGCGCCTGAC
>JANMHY010000364.1:0-3243 GCA_031375525.1 Burkholderiales bacterium | reverse complement strand
TACCTGGCCGCGCAACGCCGCCATCATCAGCGCCGTTTCGCCGCTGGCGTTGGGCACGTTGACATCGAGCGCCGGGCTCTTCCACAGCGCTTCGGCAACGCGCGGCGACTCGTCACGCAGCGCCAGGATGAGGCCGGTCTGGCCCTTCGGGTCGCGCGAGTTCGGATCGAACCCGCGCTCCAGCAGCTTGGCCACGCCCCAATCGTCGTCGCGGTTGATGGCGATGAAGAAGTCTTCGTAGGCACCGGCGTTGGTTTGTGAAAAACCAATGGTCATAACGAGATATACCAGAATTCTAAAGTAATGCTTCATGCAGCTTTAACTTCAAAAAGGCGCTCGAAATTGGCGCTTGTGGCTCTGGCCAGCGCCTCAGGCGCGATGCCGCGCAGCGCGGCCACCGCGGCGCCCACATGCGCCACGTAGGCCGGCTGGTTGGTCTTGCCGCGAAACGGCACGGGGGCCAGGTACGGGCTGTCGGTCTCGATCAGCAGGCGATCCAGCGGCACGAAGCGCGCCACCTCGCGCAGGTCTTCGGCATTGCGAAAGGTCACGATGCCGGAAAACGAGATGTAGAAGCCGAGGTCGAGCGCAGCCCTCGCCACCTCCGCCGTTTCGGTGAAGCAATGGAAGACACCGTTCGCACCGCCCTCCTCGCGCAGGATCGCCAGCGTGTCGGCGCTGGCGCTGCGGGTGTGGATCACCAGCGGCTTGGCGCTGGCGCGCGCAGCGCGGATGTGGGTGCGATAGCGCTCGCGCTGCCAGTGCATGTCGTCAAGGCTGCGGCCGTTCAGGCGGTAGTAGTCGAGGCCCGTCTCGCCGATGGCAACGACGCGCGGCAGCGCCGCCAGCGCAAGAAGGTCTTCGAGCAACGGCTCGCGCACGCCCTCGCTGTCCGGGTGCACACCGGCGCTGCACCAGAAGTTGTCGTAAGTCGTGGCCAGTGCATGCACGCGGGGGAATTCTTCGAGCGTGGTGCAGATGACCAAGGCGCGATCGACCTGCGCCGCGGCCATGGCCGCGCGCACGTCGCCGATGCGATCGGCCAGGCCTTCGAACGTAAGATGACAGTGAGAATCGACGTACATCGCGCGGTGCTGGAGCAAACCGCAGCGAGTCTAAAGCGCACCCAGACTAGATCGTCTGTGTGGGCTTTGCAGACTGAATGCTTGTGCCGAGCACCTCTTCGATGCGCATCTTCAGCAGCCGTGTCTTCTCGTCGTTGGGGAAGCGCACGCCCACGCCCTGCGTGCGCCCGCCGGACGCATTGGCTGGCGTCACCCAGCCGACCTTGCCGGCCACCGGATAGCGCTGGTTGTCGTCGGGCAGCGACAGCAGCAGGTAGATGTCGTCGCCGAGCCGGTAGTCGCGCGTCGTCGGCACGAACAGGCCGCCTTCGGCAAACAACGGGATGTAGGCCGCGTAGAGCGCGCCCTTTTCGCGGAACACGAGCTGGATGACGCTCGGCCGCGATGCGTTGGGGCCTGTTAGCGCGCCGGGCTGGGTCCTGGGGTTGGCTGCTGTGCTCATCTGCCGGTCAGTGTAGCCAATGCCCCACCCCGCACGGGGGCCGCAACCCGTGCCGTTTGCCACAGCGCCGCGGCTTGCGCCACCAGAGCTTCCACCCGCAGCGGCGCGTGCCACGGGTGTTCGTCGTGGCGCGCCGCACGCAGCAGTTCGATCTGCCAGGCCACCAGGGCTTCCATCGGCGGCAGTGCGGGACGTGCGGCCGGCGCCATCGCGGCCGGCGTGAAGAACCGTGGCGTGCCGCCGCAGCGCAGCGTCAACAGGTCATGGCAGAGCTTGTGCAGCGCATCGACCACGCGCGGCACGGGCCACGCGCTGATCGCAGCGGCGTGACCACGGCGCACGGCCTCGGGCAGTTGCGACCAGGCCGCCGCGCCGATGCCCTCGCCGTGCAGCGCCAACGCCGCCTGCACCTGCCCGCCGGCCGCGGCCAGCAGCACCTCGGCATCGGCCACGCCCTGCCCTGCAAGCCAGGCGCTGCCGGCGGCGGTGGACGGCGTGGCGATCGGCAGGCGCTGGCAGCGGCTGCGCACCGTCGGCAGCAACGCCTCCGGGTCGTCGGCCGTCAACAGCAGGCGCAATCGCCCCGGCGGTTCTTCCAGCGTTTTCAGCAGCGCATTGGCGGTGACGGCGTTCATCGCTGGCGCGGGATGGATGACGAGCACCTTGGCGCCACCGCGTGCGCTGGTGCGCTGGCTCCAGTCGATGGCCGCACGCAGCGCGTCGATCTTGATCTCGCGGCTCGGCTTGGCCTTGCTCTTGCCTTCGCCGCCTTCGCCGTCTATGCCGGCCTCGGCGTCGTTGCTGCTCCAGCCCAGCGGCGCGCGCAGGGCGTCGGGCAGCAGCAGATGGAAGTCCGGATGCGAGTGCGCGTCCATCAGCCGGCAAGCGGCGCAGTGCCCGCAGGCGCGGCCGTCGGATGGCGTCTCGCACAGCCAGGCCCGCGACAGCGCCATCGCCAGATCGAACTGGCCGAGCGCACCGGGCGCGTGCAGCAGCAGCGCATGGGCGCGCATCGACAGGCCGCGCGCCAGCGGTTCGTCGAGCCATGAAGGCCAAGCGGTGCCGCTCATCGCAGCAGGGCCTGCACGGCGGCGCAGACTTGCGCCCAGACCTCGGCCTGCGGCGGCAACGCATTGATGCGCGTGAAGCGCGCCGGCTGCGCCGCCTGACGCGCCGCATAACCGGCTTGCACGCGCTCGAAGAACGCCGCGCTCTCGGCCTCGAAGCGATCGGCCGCCCTCACAGCCGCGCGACGCTGCGCCGCCACCGCCGCCGGCAAATCGAACCACAGCGTCAGGTCCGGCTGCAATCCGGGATGGACCATCGCTTCGAGCTGAGACAAGGTTTGCAGATCGAAGCCGCGGCCGCCGCCCTGGTAGGCAAAGGTGGCATCGGTGAAACGGTCGCACAGCACCGTCGTGCCGGCGTCGAGCGCGGGCTCGATCGACTGCACCAGGTGATCGCGCCGCGCGGCAAACACCAGCCGCGACTCGGTCAATGCATCCATCGGGTGGTGAAGCACGAGTTCGCGCAGCGTCTCGGCCAGCGGCGTGCCACCCGGCTCGCGCGTCACCAGAACCTCGTGCCCACGCTCGCGCAGCCACGCCGCCAGTGGCTCGATGTGCGATGACTTGCCGGCGCCGTCGATGCCTTCGAAGGTGATGAAGCGGCCGCGTGCTGTCATTGCCGCCGGGCCGCCCCAAGGCATTGACGCTC
>JANMHY010000300.1:0-8451 GCA_031375525.1 Burkholderiales bacterium | reverse complement strand
GTTCTTGAAGGAGCAGGGCCGCATCCAGGAAATGAAGCCCGACTACTCGGCCTTCATCACCGACGCCTATGTGAAGAAGGCGATGGCCAAGTAAGCTGATCGCGCCCAAGCGAGTGCGGGGGGCGCGACGGCGTCGCCCTTTGTTTTTCAGGAGCGCGCATGCCGACGCTGGATATCCGCCAACTGACGCTGAACTACGCCGTCAAGGGCGGCACGCTGCAAGCACTGGCGCCGGTCAACCTGACGATGCAGGACGGCGATTTCGTCGTCGCCCTCGGTGCCTCGGGTTGCGGCAAGACGACGCTGCTGAACTGCATCGCCGGTTTTCTGCCGCCCTCCACCGGCGACATCCTGCTCGACGGCCAGCCGGTGGTCGGTCCCGGCGCCGACCGCGGCGTCGTCTTCCAGAAGCACGCCTTGATGCCGTGGTTGTCGGTGCGCGACAACGTGGCGCTGGGGCTGCGTTTGCGCGGCGTCGACAAGGCCACGCGATCGCGCGTTGCCGAAGACAAGCTCGGCCTGGTCGGCTTGCAGGAGTTTGCCGATCGGCATGTCTATGAACTCTCCGGCGGCATGCAGCAGCGCGTGGGCATTGCGCGCGCGCTGGCCAACGACCCCGCCGTGCTGTTGATGGACGAGCCGATGGGCGCGCTCGATGCCTTCACGCGCGAGAGCGTGCAGGAAATCCTGATCGACGTCTGGGCCAAGACGAACAAGATGGTCTTCTTCATCACCCATTCGGTGGAAGAGGCGCTGTTTCTGGCGACGCGCCTGATCGTCATGAGCCCGAGCCCCGGACGCATCTCGCATGTGTACGACGACCTGCCGTTCTCGCGCGAGTTCCTGGCCCATCACGATGCGCGCAAGGTCAAGTCCGAGCCCGCGTTCATCCGCCTGCGTGAAGAGGTGCTGGCGCACATCCACCACCGGGAGCCGGCCCATGCCTGACACCGTTGCACCCCCCGTGGCGCGCACTGAGGGCGCGGCACCGGCGGCGTTGAAGACCAGCCGCTTCAAGGTGCCCGGCGAGGGTTCGAGCGTGGTCATCAGCATCGTCACCGTGGTCGTGTTGTTCGTGCTCTGGTTTTTGGTGACGAACCTCGGCCTGATCAAGCCGCTGTTCCTGCCGAGCCCGCAGGCGGTGTGGCAGCAGTTCCATGAGTACCTGACCGGTGCGGCCAACGACAAACCGTTGTGGCAGCACTTCGCCGCCAGCATGCTGCGCGTCTTCTCGGCGTTTTTTCTGGCCTGCGTGACGGCGATTCCCGTGGGCATCGCGATGGGCATGAGCCGCGTCGCGCGCGGCATCTTCGACCCACCGATCGAGTTCTACCGGCCCTTGCCGCCGCTGGCCTACCTGCCGCTGATCATCATCTGGTTCGGCATCGACGAGATGCCCAAGGTGCTGCTGATCTACCTGGCCTGCTTCGCGCCGCTGGCATTGGCTGCGCGCTCGGGCATGAAGAGCGCGGCGCAGGAGCAGATCAATGCGGCGTACTCGATGGGCGCGAGCTACGGCCAGGTCATCCTGCACGTCATCCTGCCGTCGGCGCTGCCGGAAATCCTGGTCGGCATGCGCATCGCCATCGGCTTCGGCTGGACGACGCTGGTCGCGGCCGAGATGGTGGCGGCCAACGTCGGCCTGGGTCAGATGGTGCTCAACGCGTCGAACTTCCTGCGCACCGACATCGTCGTCATGGGCATCATCGTCATCGGCGTGGTGGCCTACCTGTTCGACATGCTGATGCGCTGGGTCGAGCGCAGGCTGGTGCCGTGGAAGGGGCGGATGTAGGGCGGTCCACTGAATCATTGAAATGGGCGGTGAGGGCCACGTGAGACGGGATGCGATACAAGGCGCGAAGCGCCGCAATGCCTAAAGGCATTGCGAGCATTCGCAACGCCGCAGAGCGCCCGTATCGCGTGGACAGCGCCGATCCGCACTCATGCTCGCTGCCTCGCTTTGGGCACCGCATGCCCTTCAATCTCTGCCAGCGCGGCCGCCGCGCGTCGCAGTGCCGGCAACATCGCCAGCGCGCGCTCCTTGGTCACGCGCACCATCGGCGCCTGCACCGCAACGCACAGGTTCGAGCGGCCTTCATTCACCGGCACCAGCACCGCCACGCACAGCAGCCCCGGCAGGAACTCCTCGTTGTCGAGTGCGTAGCCGTGGCGCGCGACGCGCTTGATTTCTCGCTCCAACGCATCGGGCTTGGTCAACGTTCGCGCCGTGTATGACTCGAGCGGCGCGTGCTTAAGCAAACGTTGGCGCTGCGCCGGCGTCATCTGCGACAGCAGCAGCTTGCCGCTGGCCGAGCAATGCGCGGGCACGCGCGAGCCGGGGTGCAGATAAAAGCGCAGCGGCGCCGCGGTTTCGACGCGGTCGAGATAGACCACTTCGTTGCCCGACAGCGCGGTGATGTTGCAGCTCTCGCCGAGTTCTTCGACCAGATGCCGCAGCACGGCGTGCCGTGCACCGTGGTACGTGCTGTTGAGCATCAGGTTCTCGGCCAGGCGGCGCAATCGCACGCCGGTGCTGTAGTGACGGCCGTCGCCCTCGCGCTGCAACAGGCCCGCGCTTTCGAGCAGTTGCAGCATGCGGTGCAGCGTCGGTTTGGGCAGGCCGGTTTCATCGACCAGGCCTTGCAGCGAGAACAGCTGGTCACGCTCGGCAATGACTTCGAGCAGCGCGAACAGGCGCAGCGTCGGCGTGTCGCCATTGAGATCGACGACGTTGGCTCTGGCTTTTGTGAGCGCGGCTTTCATGCGGCGGCATGATATTCGCGTTCCGAAAAACAGTACAAGGCGTATCGGAAAATAGAATTTGATTGACGCGGCAGAGGAGGGCTCCTACAGTCCACCGCCTGTTCCGACCCGGCCTGCCAGGAGACCCGCGATGACCCAGAACCCGCCCGCCGACAGCCGCAAAGTGGTCAGCGGCATGACCAAGATGACTCCTTCGGAAGCTTTCGTCGAGACGATGGTGGCCAACGGCGTGACGCACATGTTCGGCATCATGGGTTCGGCCTTCATGGATGCGATGGACATCTTTGCACCGGCCGGCATCACGCTGATTTCGGTCGTGCACGAGCAGGGCGGCGGCCACATGGCCGACGGTTATGCGCGCGTCTCCGGCCGCCACGGCGTCGTCATCGGACAGAACGGCCCCGGCATCAGCAACTGCGTGACCGCGATCGCGGCGGCGTACTGGTCGCACAGCCCGGTGGTGATGATCACGCCGGAAACCGGCAGCATGGGTCTGGGGCTCGGTGGCTTCCAGGAAGCGGCGCAGTTGCCGATGTTCCAGGAGTTCACGCGCTACCAGGGCCATGTGAACAATCCGAAGCGCATGGCCGAGTACACCGCGCGCTGTTTTGATCGCGCGATCAGCGAGATGGGGCCGACGCAGCTCAACATTCCGCGCGACTTTTTCTACGGCGAGATCACCTGCGAGATTCCGAAGCCGATGCGCGTCGAGCGCGGTGCCGGTGGTGAGAACAGCTTGAATGCGGCGGCCGAGATGCTGGCCAATGCGAAGTTCCCGGTGATCTTGTCCGGCGGCGGTGTCGTCATGGGCGATGCCGTCGAAGAGGTGAAGGCGCTGGCGGAGCGGCTCGGCGCGCCGGTCGTCAACGGCTACTTGCGCAACGACAGCTTCCCGGCGAGCCACCCGCTGTGGTGCGGCCCGCTCGGCTACCAGGGCAGTAAGGCTGCCATGAAGCTGATCGCGCAGGCCGACGTGGTGCTCGCGCTCGGCTCGCGCTTGGGGCCCTTCGGCACGCTGGCGCAGCACGGCATGGACTATTGGCCGAAGGAAGCCAAGATCATTCAGGTCGAGGCCGATCACACCAACCTCGGCCTGGTGAAGAAAATTTCGGTCGGCATCCACGGTGATGCGAAGGCGGCCGCGAAGGCGCTGCTGGCGCGCATCGGTTCGCGCACGCTGACGAGTGACGCGACGAAGGCCGAGCGCGCGTCGAAGATCAAGGCCGAGAAGGCGGCGTGGGAGAAAGAGCTCACCGAGTGGACGCACGAGCGCGACCCGTACAGCCTGGACATGATCGAAGAGGCCAAGGGCGAGAAGCCGTTTTCCGGCGGCCAGTACCTGCACCCGCGCCAGGTGCTGCGTGAACTCGAGAAGGCGATGCCGCCGCGCGTGATGGTGTCCACCGACATCGGCAACATCAACGCCGTCGCCAACAGCTACTTGCGCTTCGAAGAGCCGCGCAGTTTCTTCGCGCCGATGAGCTACGGCAACTGCGGCTACTCGCTGCCGACGATGATCGGCGCCAAGCTCGCCGCGCCGGATCGTCCGGCGGTGGCCTATGCCGGCGACGGCGCGTGGGCGATGAGCATGGTCGAGATCATGACCGCCGTGCGGCATGACATTCCGGTCACGGCCGTCGTCTTCCACAACCGCCAGTGGGGCGCGGAGAAGAAGAACCAGGTCGATTTCTACAACCGCCGCTTCGTGGCGGGTGAGCTGGAGAGCACGAGCTTTGCCGGCATTGCGAAGTCGATGGGCGCTGAGGGCATCGTCGTCGACCGTCTGGAAGACGTCGGTGCAGCGCTGAAAAAGGCGATCGACTTGCAGATGAACCAGAAGAAGACCTGCGTCATCGAGATCATGTGCACGCGCGAGTTGGGCGATCCGTTCCGACGCGACGCGCTGGCCAAGCCGGTGCGCTTGCTCGACAAGTACAAGGACTACGTTTGACGCGCCATTGCGATCAGGCGATGCCCGCATTCGGCAGTTTGCGCGAGGCCCGAGGGCGGCGCGCCGCCGTTGCTCATGCTGGAGTACCAGAAATCGCGCCGTCGCCGCACCGCCCTCGGGCCGGCAGGCGTGTGGGTGTTCGTGGCGGCGAAGACAAAACCGTTGCCTGCGCGGCGGGTGGTACCCGGCTTGGGCGATTTCTGGTACTCCAGCATGAGCCCAAGTCGGGTACCGCCTGCCGCGCCGCACGCACCGAAGCGCTCCAGTCATGCGAGTGAATGCAGTTCGGTATGAGCGCCGCCCCCGTTGACTGTGCGCTGACGGTCAACGCCGGATCGTCGTCGATCAAGTACGCCCTGTTCGCGCGCGATGGTGATCCGGCCGTGCCGGTGCTGTCAGGTCAGGTCGAAGGACTCGGCGTCGGCGGGCGAGGTCACGCGCAGGGCATGGCCGACGTGCTCGACCGTATGGCGGGTGGCGCGGCGCGGGTGTGGCGCGTCGCCGTCGTCGGCCACCGCATCGTGCACGGCGGTACGGCCTTCGCGCAGCCGGTGCTGATCGACGAGGCGGTGTTGCAGGCACTGCACGCCCTCGCGCCGCTGGCGCCGCTGCACCAGCCGCACAACCTGAGTGGCGTGGCGGCAGCGCGTGCGGCGTTTCCCGATGTGCCGCAGATGGCGTGCTTCGACACGGCCTTTCATCGCACGCAAGCCGAGGTCCATCAGCGTTTCGCACTGCCCGCGGCGTGGCACGACGCCGGCGTGCGCCGCTACGGTTTTCATGGCCTGTCCTACGAGTCGATCTGCGCGCAGCTCGCCGCCGACGAACCGGCACTGGCCGCCGGGCGCGTCGTCGTGGCGCACCTGGGCAATGGCGCATCGATGTGTGCGATCGCCGGCGGCCGCTCGGTGGCGACGACGATGAGCTTCTCGCCGCTCGACGGCCTGACGATGGGCACGCGCTGCGGCCGGCTCGATGCGGCTGTGGTGCTGCACCTGATCGACCATCACGGCATGGACACGGCGGCAGTGAGCGAGCTGCTGCACAAGCAGTCGGGTTTGCTCGGTCTGTCAGGCCTGTCCGCCGACATGCGCACGCTGCTGGCCAGCGAGTGGCCGGCGGCGCGATTGGCGCTGGATCATTTCGTCGAGTCTGCCGCGCGCGAACTGGCGGGGCTGGCGGCGGCGATGCGCGGTGTCGATGCGCTGGTCTTCACCGGCGGCATCGGCGAAAACGCCGCCGTCCTGCGTTCGCGTATCGTCGGCACTGCGGCGTGGATGGGGCTTCGGCTCGACGCCGCCGCCAACGCAGCGGGAGGGCGCTGCATCAACACGAGTGAGAGTGCCGTGCAGTTGCGAGTGATGCGAACCAATGAAGAGGCCGTGATCGCGCGCCACGCTTTTCAGGTCGGCGCGCTACCGGCTATGAGGTAAACACCCAGATGTCCCAGCCCCTGCACGACGCCACAGCCAATCCGCTGCCCGGCGCGAAGACCGAGGTCAAGACCACCACCTGCTACATGTGCGCCTGCCGCTGCGGCATCCGCGTGCACCTGAGAGACGGCAAGGTGCGCTACATCGAAGGCAACCCTGAACACCCGCTGAACAAGGGCATCCTCTGCGCCAAGGGCTCGTCGGGGATCATGAAGCAGTACTCGCCCGCGCGGCTGACGCAGCCGTTGATTCGCAAGCCGGGCAGCGAGCGCGGCAGTGGTGAGTTCGTGCCGATCTCGTGGGAGGAGACGTTCAAGCTGCTCAGCGAACGCCTCGGAAAAATTCGCGCGACCGACCCGAAGCGCTTTGCGCTGTTCACCGGCCGCGACCAGATGCAGGCGCTGACGGGCTTGTTCGCGCGCCAGTTCGGCACGCCGAACTACGCGGCGCACGGCGGCTTCTGCTCGGTCAACATGGCCGCGGGGATGATCTACACGATAGGAGGATCGTTCTGGGAGTTCGGTGGCCCGGACCTCGACCGCGCGAAGCTGTTCGTGATGATCGGCACCGCTGAGGACCACCACAGCAACCCGATGAAGATGGCGCTGTCGAAGTTCAAGCGCAACGGCGGACGCTTCATCGCCATCAATCCGATCCGCAGCGGCTACGCGGCGATCGCCGACGAGTGGATTCCGATCAGGCCCGGCACCGATGGCGCGCTGTTCATGGCGATCATCCGCGAGCTGATCGCGCTCGGTCTGTACGACCGCGAGTTCGTCGCCCGCTACACCAACGGCGGCCAGCTCGTGAATCAGGACGAGGGCAGCGACGACTTCGGCATGATGATGCGCAACGACGGCGGCGACGTCGTCAACCCGCTGCGCCACCACAACTTCTACTGGTGGGACCGGCATGCTGCGAAGCCGGTGCCCGACCACGCCGAGGGCAGCGACCCGTCGCTGTTCGGCAGCTACGCGATGGCGGACGGCACACCGGTGAAGCCGGCTTTCCAGTTGCTCGAAGAACGTGTTCGCAACTGCACGCCGGAGTGGGCCGAGAAGATCACCGGCATTCCCGCAGAGACGATCCGCCGCCTCGCGCACGAGATGGGCGTGACCGCACGCGATCAGACGATCGAGCTGCCGATCGCGTGGACCGATTGGTGGGGCAAGGAGCACAAGAGCGTCAAGGGCAACCCGGTGGCGTTTCATGCGATGCGTGGTCTGGCGGCGCACAGCAACGGCTTTCAATCGATCCGCGCAGTGGCGATCCTGATGAGCCTGCTCGGCACGATCGATCGCCCCGGCGGTTTCCGCCACAAAGCGCCGTACCCGCGCGCCGTGCCGCCGAACGCGCGGCCACCGAAAGGGCCGGGCTCGATCAAGCCGAACACGCCGCTCGATGCGCCGCCGTTGGGTTGGATCGAAACGCCGGCCGATTTGTGCATCGACGACAAGGGCGAGCCGGTGCGCATCGACAAGGCCTTCTCGTGGGAGTACCCGTTCTCGGCGCATGGCCTGATGCACAACGTCATCACCAACGCCTGGCGCGGCGACCCGTACCCGATCGACACGCTGCTGCTGTTCATGGCCAACATGGCGTGGAACTCGACGATGAACACGTCCGAAGTGCGCAAGATGCTGGTCGACAAGTTGCCTTCCGGGCCGCTCAAGGGCAACTACAAGATACCGTTCATCGTCGTCGCCGATGCGTTCCAGTCGGAGATGACGGCGTTTGCCGATCTGATCCTGCCCGACACCACGTACCTCGAGCGCCACGACGCGATGTCGATGCTCGACCGTCCGATCAGCGAGTTCGACGGCCCTTGCGATTCGGTGCGCGTGCCGGTGGTGCCGCCGCTGGGCCAGTGCAAGCCGTTCCAGGAGGTGCTGGTCGAGCTCGCGTCGCGGCTGAAGCTGCCGGCGTTCACCACCGCCGAAGGCCAGCGCAAATACAAGGACTACCCCGACTTCATCGTCCGCTACGAAACCGCGCCCGGTTCGGGCATCGGCTTTCTCACCGGCTGGCGCGGCAAGAACGGCGACACGCCCCTGCGCGGAGAGCCGAACCCGCGGCAGTGGGAGCAGTACGCGGCCAACAACTGCGTGCACCACTACCGCATGCCGGCCGAGCACCGCTACATGCGCAACTGGAACCGCGGCTACCTTCACTGGGCGCGTGATGTCGGCCTGCGCCGCGATGTCGATCCGATCACGATTCACCTCTACTCGGAGTTCATGCAGCGCTTCCGTCTCGCGGCACAAGGCAAGGGTGGAGGCCGCCAACCGCCGCAGCGTTTGCGCG
>JANMHY010000293.1:0-5977 GCA_031375525.1 Burkholderiales bacterium | reverse complement strand
TGCACCATCGTGTAGTTCCAGGTCGGCACGACCTTGCCGTGCTCGTTCTTGCTCGCGTACCAGCCGGGCGAGATGTAGGCCTCGGGGCCGGTGAAGACGGCGAGTGCCGTTGTGCCGGCGCGTTGCCACAGCGGATTCGCGCGCGCGACGTGGCCGCGCAGCGTGCCGTGCACGCCTTCATCGGCAATGAATTCGAGCGGGATCAGATCGGCGCTCGGGCCGGCGGGCGTGGTCGTTATCAACGTCGCCAGCGGGCGCTCGCGCATCAGCGCGGCGAGTTGCGCGCGATCGGTTTGCTCGAAGTGCTCCGGCAGGTACATGATGGGTGTGTTGACGTTCAGATCGCCCCGCGTGAAGCCCCAGAGAGCGCCCAATCTAGGCGCGAAACGAAGCTGGGTTCGGAACCCAGCGAGGCTTTGCAACGACGAGTGGGCGCTCTCTGGGGCCTCACCCGGAGGGCCGGGGTACCCAAGGGCACAGGGCCGCGTTGCGCCCCTTGCCTGGGGCCCGACCCCAGGGCGCGGGTCACGCCTTGCCCTGTGCCCTTGGACACCCCGGCGCGGGGCGATCTGAACGTCAACACACCCATTTCACCAGGCGCCGACGTTCGGCATCGACGTCCACGGCTCGGCCGGCGCCAGCGCCGCACCGGCCTGCAGCAGCTCGACCGAGATGTTGTCCGGCGAGCGCACAAAGGCCATGCGGCCGTCGCGCGGCGGGCGGCTGATGGTGACGCCGTGGTCCTTCAGCCGCTGGCAGGTCGCGTAGATGTCGTCCACGGCGTAGGCGACGTGGCCGAAGTTGCGCCCGCCGCCGTACTGCTCGGCCTTGCCGCCGGCATCGGGCCAGTTGTAGGTGAGCTCGATCTGCGCCGTGCTGTCGCCGGGCGCGCATAGGAAGACCAGCGTGTAGCGTCCGCCTTCGTTGTCGCGCCGCGAGAGCATCTCCATGCCCAGCGCGTCGCGGTAGAACTTGAGCGACGCTTCGATGTCGGTCACGCGGACCATGGTGTGCAGGTATTTCATGGCGCAAGCATACGGTCACCGCAACAGGATCGCCACGCCGATGGCTGCAAACACCACGGCCGCGATGCGGTGAACCCACTGCACAGGGACGAGCGTGACGACGCGCTCGCCGAGCAGCACCGCCGGCACGTTGGCGATCATCATGCCCAGCGTCGTGCCCACGGTGACGGCGACGAGGTCGTCGAAGCGCGCGGCCAGCATCACGGTGGCGATCTGCGTCTTGTCGCCCATCTCGGCGAGGAAGAAGGCCACGGTGGTGATCCAGAACACGCTGCGGCGCGTCGCGTCCTCGCGTTGCAGCTCGTCGCCGGCACGGTCGGGCACCAGCATCCACAGCGCCACGGCGAGGAACGACAGGCCCAGGCCCCAGCGCATCCATGCGGGGTCGATCTGCCGCGTCAGCCACGAACCGAGCGCGGCGGCTGCGGCGTGATTGGCCAGCGTGGCGACGAAGATGCCGGCGATGATCGGCCGCGGCGCGCGAAAGCGTGCCGCCAGGATCAGCGCCAGCAGCTGTGTCTTGTCGCCGATTTCACCGAGGGCGACGATGCCGGTGCTGACGGCAAAGGCCTCGGCGGTCATGCAAGCTCATGCACGCAAGGCCTTCGCCTCACGGTCCAGCCACACCGCCAGGCCCTGTGCGTTGAGCTCGACGTCGAGCGCCAGCAGGTCGAGCAGTTCGGGCGTGGTTTTCAAACCGTGATCGGCCAGGCACGTTGCATAGAGCGCTGTGAGTTCCGCCTTCAACCGTTCGTGGCGCTGCGGCGCGTGTGCGCAGCGTCGGCCGACCGCCACCATCAGGTCGAGCACCGACAGCAGCAAGCGGCCCAGTCGCGGCGCGTCCTCGACGCGGCCGTAGTGCGTGAGGTACAGGCAGGCCGGCTGCGCTGCCAGCAGGCGCTGCACCGAGACGCGCAAGGCCGCGGGCTCGAACTGCACCGGCGTTGCCGCGGGCGCGATCCACGGGCCGCGGCCGGCGACATCGAGCTCGCGGTAAGAGACGCCGAAGGTGTCGCCGGTGAACCAGCCGCGCGAGCGTTCGTCCCAGAGGCAGTGGTGGTGTCTGGCGTGGCCGGGCGTGTCGATGAAGTGCAGGCGGCGCGAGCCGAGCATCAGGTCCATGCCGTCGTGTGTGGTCTGAACACGCTCGGCGGCCACGGGTACCACCGTGCCGTACGCGCGCTGCATTTCTTCGGCGCCGTAAATCGCCAGCGCGCCTTGGACCAGCGCCGACGGATCGACCATGTGGCGCACGCCGTGCGGATGGACCCACATCGTCGCCGCGGGCAGCGCCTGCATCAACGCGCCGGCGCCGCCGGCATGGTCGAGGTGAACGTGCGTCGGGATCACGAACTCGACGGCCTCGCGCGGCACGCCGAGCGCGTCGAGCGCGGCCAAGTGGCGCGGCAGCGCATGGTTGGTGCCGGTGTCGATGAAGGCGGCGCGGCCCTCGTCGCTGAGGACGAGGTAGGCGGCGTCGAATCGGGGGCGGTGGAAGCCGGTGTCGATGGCGAAGACGTCGTGGCCGAGGTCTTCGACGAAATCGGGCAGCATCGACCGATTCTACGGACCGCTGCGAACCGCCTTGCCGGCGGCCCGGCTCACAGCGGCCGCCTGGCGACCGGCGTCACCTTGGCCACCACCACGGGCGCACAGTGAGCGCTCGGCGCGCAACCTGCGTCGGCTGGCGGGTGTCTGGCCTGGCGTGTCGCCAGCCCGCGCGGTGTTGCGGCCGTGCTCGCCAGCTTGACCGGGGACGCCGCACGGACGAGCTTGGGCGCTGCGCGTATGGGCGTTGCTTTGCGCACCTGCGGTGTCACGCCGGCGGCAGCGCTGTCGGCGCTGCCTGCAGCGGGGCTGTCGATCGTGCGCACGGCTTCTTGCACGGGCGACTCGAGCACGACACGCGTCACCGCGGCATCGGCCACACGCCGCGTTTCGTACGACCATGGCGGCTCAGCTGCCGGCTGCACCGATGCGGCAAGGTCTTGCGGGGCACGGGCCTGCTGCCGAGTCATTTGCAGTTGCGGCAGGGTGATCGCCAGCGGAATCAGCAAAGCAAGAATTCGCACGGCCATGACCTTCTCCTTCAGCAGTCGATGCGCTGCAAGGCAACCGCAGATCGGTCGTTGCAGCTTACTGCGAAAAGGGGAGCATGGGCGATCGAGGTTGCAATGTCCGTCGGACCGCCATCCGGAACAACACGCAGTTGTAAAACCTGTGCTGTGTCATCGTGGCGCAATGGGGCGTCGCTTGTAGTTACTCGGATATCACCCATGCGCGGTTGGCGCGATCTACATTGGTTGGTCGGCGATGACCGGCCTCGACTCAGTCACAGGAGACAAACCATGAAGGTGATCCCGATTGCCAATGCTGCGCCCGCGTTCTCGTCGTCGTGCGGCGACGAGTCGGGCGAGGTGCCCAAGCTCGATCTGCCGCTGACGCGGCGCCACCTGCTCGGCGGCAGCGGCGTGTTGATCGGCACGCTGGCCGTGGGCAGCCCGCTGGCGCTGCTCGCGCCTTCGACGGTGTGGGCGGTCGAGCTGAAGACGCTGTCCAAAACAGAAGGCACGACGCTCTTGCAGATGGGCCGCGTGCTGTTCCCGCACAAGAAGCTGCCCGACGCGGTGTATGCCTTGCTCGCGAAGGATCTCGATACTGATGCCGCGAAGAGTGCAGACACCGCGAAGTTGATGCGCGAGGGCGTCGCGTCGTTGAACAAGGCCGCCGGCGGCGACTTCTTGAAGGCCAAGCCGGCGCAGCGCGCCGCGGCGGTGAAGGCGCAGGAAGGCCAGCCGTTCTTTGCCGCGGTGCGCGGCAAGTGCATCACCTCGCTGTACGACAACGACATGGCCTACAAGGTCTTCGGCTACCCGGGCTCGGCGTGGGAGAAGGGCGGCTACATCACGCGCGGCTTCCAGGACTTGAAGTGGCTGCCGGCGCCGCCGCTGGAAGCCAGCCCCAAGCCTTACTTCGGTTGAGGAGACAAGATCATGGCCAAGTTCGACAACAACGACGATGCGGTGGTGGTGGTGATCGGCTCCGGCGCTGGGGGCGGCACGCTCGCCAACGAGTTGTGCCAGAAGGGCATCAAGGTGGTCTGCCTCGAAGCCGGCGCGCAGCAATCGAACGCGAGCTTCATCAACGACGAGTGGAAGTCGTTCGTGCAATTGGCGTGGCTGGACAAGCGCACCACCTCGGGCTCCTGGCGCGTGGCCAAGGACTTTGCGGGATTGCCGACATGGATCTGCAAGACCGTCGGCGGCACGACCACGCACTGGGCCGGCGCATCGCTGCGCCTGGAAGACCACGAGTTCAGGGCGCGCACGACGTATGGCGCGATCGACGGCGCCAACCTGCTCGACTGGCCGGTCACGCTCAAAGAGCTCGAGCCGTATTACGCCAAGGCCGAAGACAAGATGGGCGTGACGCGCACCAACGGCATCCCCGGCTTGCCGGGCAACAACAACTTCAAGGTCATGTACGCCGGCGCCAACAAGCTCGGCTACAAGGACTGCCACACCGGCAACATGGCGATCAACAGCGTGCCGCGGCACGACCGCGGGCGCTGCTTGCAACTCGGCTTCTGCTTCCAGGGCTGCAAGAGCGGCGCCAAGTGGAGCACGCTCTACACCGAGATCCCAAAGGCCGAGGCCAGCGGCAACTTCGAGCTGCGGCCGCAATCGCACGTGACCAAGATCGAACACAACGACGCCGGCAAGGTGACCGGCGTCACCTACATGGACAAGGACGGAAAGGAGCAGCGGCAGAAGGCGCGCGCCGTCTGCGTGGCCGGCAACTCGATCGAGACGCCGCGCTTGTTGCTGCTCTCCGCTTCAGCGAAGTACCCGGATGGCCTGGCCAACTCGTCAGGCCAGGTCGGCCGCAACTACATGCGCCACATGACGGGCTCGGTATATGCGGCCTTCAAGCAACCGGTGAACATGTACCGCGGCACGACGATGGCCGGCATCATCCGCGACGAAGCGCGCCACGACACCAAGCGCGGCTTTGCCGGCGGCTACGAGATGGAAACGCTCGCGCTGGGTGTGCCCTTCATGGCGGCGTTTCTCGACCCCGGCGCGTGGGGGCCGGAGTTCGCGTGGTGGATGGACCATTACCAGAACCTCGCCGGCATGTGGCTGGTTGGCGAAGACATGCCGCGCGAGAGCAACCGCGTCACGCTCAACAAGGACGCGAAGGATCAGTACGGCCTGCCGGCGCCGAACGTGCATTTCGACGACCACCCAAACGACGTTGCGATGCGCAACCACGCGTTTGCGCAGGGCGAGAAGGTCTACCAGGCCGCGGGCGCGATCAAAACCTTCCGCACACCGCCGTACCCGTCGACGCACAACCTCGGCACCTGCCGCATGAGCGCGCAAGCCAAGGACGGCGTGGTCAACAAGTGGGGCCAGTCGCACGACATCGCCAACCTGTTCGTCAGCGACGGCAGCCAGTTCACGACCGGCGGCGCCGAGAACCCGACGTTGACGATCGTCACGCTGGCGATCCGCCAGGCGGATTACATTGCGCAACAGATGACGAGCAAGGCGATCTGAAGGAAATCCACCATGTGCGAATTCTTCGTCAAGGCCGATCCGATCCTCTACGAATCGCGCACGCGCACTGTGCGCATCCACGGCGTGCTGACCAGCATCCGACTCGAGAACCTGGTGTGGGACACGCTGAGTGAAATGGCCGGCGACGAGGGCTGCACCACCAATTCGCTGATCGCGCAGTTCCACGACGAGATCCTGATGCACCGCGGCGACGTGGCCAACTTCTCGTCCTTCCTTCGCGTGACTTGTCTGAGGTACCTGCGGCGAAAGTGTGATCGCGCTCTGGGCATCGAGAGCGGCGACGCCGCGCCGCTCGTGGCCAAGGCGCCTGTGGTGGCGTTGAAGGCGGCGGCGAGGCATTGAGCGCGGGATCACAGCCCAAGGCGGCAC
>JANMHY010000277.1:0-7711 GCA_031375525.1 Burkholderiales bacterium | reverse complement strand
ACGCCGAGCACGGTCAGCGGGTTGATGCCGAAGATCCAGCTCGCCAGCACGGCGATGATGATCGTGCCGATGCCGATGCCGCGCCCGCCGCCGATGCGAAAGCCCCCACCACCGCCCTCGCCGCGGCGGTCTTCGACGTTGTCACTCTGGCGTTGGCCTTCCCACTTCATGCGCTGCTCCTGGAGGTGAACCAGGGTTGTACCGCATGTCGTGCACTCGCCGTCCTAGGGGGTTCGCTTGCCGCGCCGCGATATTCCCCGCCACTGCGCGCTTGGCGCCGAGCGGCCCCGTGCGTCGGCTTACGATGTTTCGGGCTCGAAGGCGGCGAACAGCTCGACGGCCAAAGAGCGCAACGCGTCGTCGTTGCACGCATGCGCACGCGCAAAACAATCGAAGGCGTACAGCCGGTCGTAGCCGAGGCGGGCCGATTGCACCGTGATGCCTTGTGCCGCCATCGCACGCACGAAGGCGCGCAACGTGGCCGGCTTGACGCAGCCGCCGATCGGCAAGGCCACGGCTGCCGCCGCATCGCCGGCGTGCAGGAACTCCGGCGGGGCGTGGAACAGATCAGCCGTTTTGGGGGCGCGGTACATGGGCGAAATGATCGCCCGCGCCGCGACAGGAGATGCGGCGAAATCGCACACGCCGCGCGGCCCCGTTGCGGCGCCTGTGGATTACTGCGCGATCAGGTCTTGGGCAGCGTCACGCCGCGCTGGCCCTGGTACTTGCCGCCGCGGTCCTTGTAGCTGGTTTCGCAGACCTCGTCGCTTTCGAAGAACAGCACCTGCGCGCAGCCTTCACCGGCGTAGATCTTGGCCGGCAGCGGTGTCGTGTTCGAGAACTCGAGCGTCACAAACCCTTCCCACTCGGGCTCGAATGGCGTCACGTTGACGATGATCCCGCAGCGCGCATCGGTGCTCTTGCCCAGGCTGATGGTGAGCACGTTGCGCGGGATGCGGAAGTACTCCAACGTGCGCGCCAGCGCAAAGCTGTTCGGCGGGATCACGCAGACATCGGCGTTGATGTCGACGAAGCTCTTTTCGTCGAAGTTCTTCGGGTCCACCACCGTCGAGTAGATGTTGGTGAAGACCTTGAATTCCGGCGCGCAGCGGATGTCGTAGCCGTAACTCGATGTGCCGTAGCTGACGATTCTCTGGCCGTCGGCCGACTGCCGCACCTGCCCGGGCTCGAAGGGCTCGATCATCCCGTGCTCGGCCGCCATGCGGCGAATCCACTTGTCGCTCTTGATGCTCATTGAGGTGCTTTGGGGGGCGGCGAAGCAACGGGCATTGTAGGCACCGCGCGTCACACGAACTTGTCACGCCGGCGGTCACGGCGTCGTAATATCGCGCCAACGACCCCGGGGAGAAGTGCATGTCCACCGCCACCCAGTTGATGGCCCAGTACGCCGCCTACCACCGCGACCGACGCAACATCGCCACGCATTTCGTCGGCATACCGCTGATCGTCTTCGCGGTCGGCGCGCTGCTGGCGCGGCCGAGCTTTGGCGTCGGCAGCTGGATGCTGACGCCGGCCGCGATCGTCTGGGGCCTGTCCTCGCTGTGGTACCTGACGCGCGGCAACCTGGCGCTCGGCTTGGCGACGAGCCTCGCCAACCTGCTGCTGATCGCAGCGGCCCTGCCCTTGGGCCAATTGGAAACGCTGCCCTGGTTGGCCTGGAGCCTGGGTACCTTTGTCGTCGGCTGGGCGGCGCAGTTCGTCGGCCACTACTACGAGGGCCGCAAGCCGGCCTTCATGGACGATCTGCGCGGCCTGTTGATCGGCCCGATGTTCGTCGTCGGCGAAGGACTGTTTGCGCTGGGATGGGGCAAGTCGATGCTGGCCGAGATCGAAGCGCGGGTCGGCCCGACGCACTTGCGCGATCTGCACGCTCCGGCAACCCGCTGACCGCTTCAGACGTGACACCTGGCGCGCTGCTCGTCATGGGCGCGGGCAGCGTCGGCTGCTTCGTCGGCGGCTCTCTGCAAGCGGCGGGCGCCACGGTGCACTACGTCGGGCGGCGGCGGGTGCTCGATGCACTGCGTGTGCACGGCCTGACGCTGACCGATCTCGAAGGGCAGCGTAAACACCTGCCGCCGAAGGTCCTGTCGCTCTCCGAAACGGTGCCGACCGCGCAGCCGGCGCTGGTGTTGTTGACCGTGAAGAGCAGCGCGACGCGCGCCGCCGCCGCCGAGCTGGGGCGCATGCTGCCGGCGGGCACGCCGGTGCTGTCGCTGCAAAACGGCATCGGCAACGCCGCAGCGGCGCAGGATGCGGCGCCGGCGCTGGACGTGATCGCGGGCATGGTGCCGTTCAACGTCGCCGAAGTCGCGCCAGGCCAGTTTCATCGTGGCACCAGCGGCGCGCTGGCCGCCGCGCAACACGCAGCGCTGCTGCCGTGGCAGCCGCTGCTGCAGCGCGCCGGCCTGCCGCTGGCGCTGCACACCGACATGCGCGGTGTGCAGTGGGGCAAGCTGCTGCTCAACCTCAACAACCCGGTCAACGCGCTGTCGGAGTTGCCGCTGCGCGAGGAGTTGCTGTCGCGCGGCTACCGCAAGGCGCTGGCGGCGCTGCAGGACGAGGCGTTGCGGGTGCTGCAGGCCGCGCGCATCGAGCCGGCGCGGCTGACGCCCTTGCCGCCGACCTGGTTGCCCGTGGTGCTGCGCTTGCCGACGCCGCTGTTCCGGCTGCTCGCCGCGCGCATGCTGCGCATCGACGCCAAGGCGCGCTCGAGCATGGCCGATGACCTGGCGCATGGCCGCGCCACCGAAGTGGACACGCTGTGCGGCGAGGTCGTGCGCATGGCGCGCGGCCTGAACATGGACGCCCCGGTCAACGCGCGGATGGCCAAACTCGTCCACGAGCAGGGCCTGCTGCCGCAGCGCTACGACGCGCCGCGCCTGCTGTCGGCGCTGGGGTTGGGGTAGCGCCGAGCCGGGATCAGGCCAGCGCCGGGCCGCTCCCAAGCGTCGGCCTGATCTCCCCTCGGGGGAGCGCCCGCACTGCGGGCCAGGGGCAGTCAACCGCCGCTGCTGACGACACGCACCACCGGCCGCTCGGGTTCGGGCTCGGCGTCGAAGCGGTCGAAGCCGCAGTAGCAGATGAAGTGGCGCTGGCTGGCGCGGCCGAACAGCGTCATGCCGAGTTGGGTGGCCAGCTCGTAGCCCATCTGCGTGACGCCGTTGCGCGAGATGACGATCGGCACACCGAGCTGTGCGGCCTTGGTGACCATCTCGCTGGTGAGACGCCCTGTCGTGTAGAAGACCTTGTCGCCGCCTTGGCCCAACGGCGCATCGCCGTGCATCCACATCCAGCCGGCGATGGTGTCGATGGCGTTGTGGCGGCCGACGTCTTCGACGAAGGTCAGCATCTCGCTGCCGCGAAACAGCGCGCAGCCGTGGACCGAACCGGCGCGGCGGTGCACGCTGTCGATCTTGCGCATGGCGTCGTTGAGCGTGTGCAGCGTCGACTGGCGGATGCGCGCGCTGGCCGCTGAAGGCAGCTTGACGCGGTCGATCTGCTCCATCAACGTGCCGAACATCGTGCCCTGGCCGCAACCGGTGGTGACGATGCGCTTGGCAGTGCGGGTTTCGAAATCGATGCTGCTGCCGAAGCGTGTCTTCACGGCCGCTGCACCAACCTCCCAATCAACCGTCACCGACTCGATCTCGCCCAACAACGCAACGAGCTGCTGGTTGCGCAGGTAGCCGAGGGCGAGCAGCTCTGGCGCGGCGCCGAGTGTCATCAGCGTCACGATCTCGCGCTTGTCGACGAAGAGCGTCAGCGGGCGCTCGTTGGGGATGTGAATCGCGCGCCGCTGGCCGAACTCGTCCTGCACCTCGACCTCGCGCGTCAGAGGCGCAGCAGCGCGCGTGAGGCGCGGCAGGTCGCATTGGGTCGTGGGCAGCGGCAGCATGATCAATGAACGCGGAGTCTAGACCGCGGCGCGTTGCCGCGCGCCTCAGGGCTTTGCAACCGCCTTGGGCGCCGGGTTGGCCGTGGCGGCAGGCGCCTGGGTGTTGGGCGCTGACACCACGGTCCCGGGGGCGGAGTGCGCGCCGGCAGCTTCGAGCGGTTTGGCCGCCACGGGGGTCAACGTGAACTGGCCGGGATCACTGCACGGCGGTGTTGCCGCCGCGGGCTTGACCTCGCGGCTTTCCTTCTTCGCATCTGCAAAGTATCTGACAGCCACGCGGTCCATCGACTGGCAGAGCTGGTAGGCGCCGACCTTGTCGCCATGCGCCGTCTTGGCGGCGGCTTCCGCGGCCTTGGCCTTGGCGTCGTCGGACAGCGGCGGCAGTTTGGCAAAGGCCACGCCGGCGCCGAGAGCGCAGGACAACAGGAGGGCAAAACGCTTCATGCGGCGGACTTTCGTGAGATTCAGATGGGCTTGGCCAGCGGCGGCGTGGCTGGCGCCGAGCGCTGCGCGGGGATCTTGCCGGCGCGGATGTCGTCCGCCCAGTACTGGTGGTGCTCGCGCGCCCAGGCTTCATCGACATAGCCGGTGCGCATCGCAGAGAACGCGCCCTTCATGCCGAGCGTGCCCATGTAGATGTGGCCGAGGAAGGCCGTCATCATCAGGATCGCCCCGGCCGCGTGGACCATGTGCGCGACCTGCATCTCGCCGCGCGTGAAGACGAAGCCGGGCACCAGATGGTCGAGGAACAAGCCCGACGCGACGACGGTCAGGCCAAGCAAGAACACACCGGCCCAGAACAAGCCCTTCTCGCCGGCGTTGAAACGGTGCGAGGGCACGTCCTTGCCGCCGAACATGCCGCCGCCCTTGAGCAGCCAATCCACATCGCCGCGCTGCGGGACGTTGTCCTTGATGAAGGTGACGATGACGACGAGCAGCGACACCGCGAACACCGGCCCGGCAAAGTTGTGCGCGGTCTTCAGCACATAGGTCAGCCAGCCGAACAGCGACGCGCCGATCACCGGCAGCAGGATGAACTTGCCGAAGGCCATCACCAGGCCGGAGACGGCGAGCACCGTGAACGTGATGGCGTTGGTCCAGTGCGCGGCGCGCTCGAAGGGCGTGAAACGCTCGAGCTTGCGGCCGGTGTCGGCCGTGTGGCCACCGAGGCTGCCGCGGCGCCAGTAGAAGATCGCGATGGCCAGCAACATGATGCCCAGCAGCGCGCCGCCGTAGGGAATGATGACCTTGTTGCGCACCTGGCGCCAAGCTTCGCCGGCGGTGGTAAAGGTGGAGCCGGGGTACTCGACGAAGGATTGGATCAACACGCCCTTCTCGGCGCCCGGCAGGTTGACGGTGCCCTCTTGCTTGCCCGAGTTCTTGACGCCGCGCCAGAACGGCGCGTTGTTGCCGGGCTGGCTCTTACTGCGCTCGGCGTTGGTCTCTTTGGAAATGGACTCGGCGGGAGCCGCGAGGTCGTCGGCAGGAGCGGCCTTTGGGGCAGGCGCACCGGGCGGCGTTTGCGCGATCGCAGGCGCCATCGCCAGCGCCAACGCGCAGGCGAATGTTCTCAACCAGCGTGTCATGTTGTCAGCGCTCTACGGCTTGGCCGAAACGATGTGCGAGTACTCGTTCTGGCCGCGTTCAGTACGCGCCTTCAACTGCGCTTCCCACGCCGTCTTGTCGCCGCCCTTGTAGCCACCCGCGCTGTACTCGTTGCCCGCAGTCACGCCTTCCCAGGCTTTGGCGTCGGACTTCTTCGCGGAAGACGAATTCAAGGTCTGCGCTTTTTCGCCGCAGCCCGCGAGGGGCACGGCGACCGCGCTGACGATCAACAGCGTCATCGTGCAGCGCATCATTGTCATGACTTGGTCCCTGCCGGCTTGCCGTAAGCAGTGCCCCAGCCCCAGACCTCGCTGCCTTTGCCACGGGCGAGAACGCGGGTGCGGAAGATGTCGGCAACGACATCGCCGTCGCCGCCGAGCAGCGCCTTGGTCGAGCACATCTCGGCGCAGATCGGCAACTTGCCTTCTGCGAGGCGGTTGCGGCCGTACTTCTCGTTCTCGGCCGCCGAGCCGTTGGCCTCGGGGCCGCCGGCGCAGAAGGTGCACTTGTCCATCTTGCCGCGCAGGCCGAAGGCGCCATTGGTCGGGAACTGCGGCGCGCCGAAAGGACACGCATACGAGCAGTAGCCGCAGCCGATGCAGACGTCTTTGTCGTGCAGCACCACGCCTTCATCGGTGCGGTAGAAGCAATCGACTGGGCACACGGCCATGCACGGCGCGTCGCTGCAATGCATGCAGGCCACCGAGATGCTCTTCTCTCCCGGCACGCCGTCATTGAGCGTGACGACGCGGCGGCGGTTCACGCCCCAGGGCACGTCGTGCTCGGCTTTGCAGGCGGTGACGCAGCCATTGCACTCGATGCAGCGCTCAGCGTCGCAGATGAATTTCATTCTTGCCATGGCGATTTCCTATGCGGCCCGTTCGATCTGGCAGACCGTCGTCTTCGTCTCTTGCATCATCGTCACGATGTCGTAGCCATACGTCGTTGCCGTGTTGACGGCCTCGCCGCGGATGATCGGCGACGCGCCGTTCGGGTAGTACTGGTTCATGTCCACGCCCTGCCAATGACCCGAGAAGTGGTACGGCATGAACACGGTTTCGCGATCGACACGCTCGGTGACCTGCGCCTTGACCTTGATGCGGGCGCCGGTCGGCGTGGTCACCCACACGTCTTCGCCGTTGCGAATGCCCCGGTCATTGGCGGCAACAGGATTGATTTCGACGAACATGTGCTGCTGCAACTCGGCGAGGAAGCGGTTCGAGCGCGTCTCTTCGCCGCCGCCCTCGTACTCCACCAAACGTCCGCTGGTCATGATCAGCGGGAAGGTCTTGCCGATGTCCTTGTTCTTCTCCTGCAAGGACTTGAACAAAATCGGCAAGCGCCACGAGGCTTTGCGGTCGTCGTGCGTCGGGTACTTGGCCACCAGTTCCGGCCGCGTCGAGTAGATCGGCTCACGGTGCTGCGGAATCGGATCGGGGAAGTTCCAGACGATCGCGCGCGCCTTGGCATTGCCGAACGGATGGCAGCCGTGCTTGACCATCGCCACGCGGATGATGCCGCCGGACGAATCGGTCTTCCAATTCTTCCCTTCGGCCTTCTTCTTTTCGTCTTCGGTCAGCTCGTCCCACCAGCCAAGTTTCTTCAGCAGCAGGTGATCGAACTCCGGGTAGCCGGTGGTGATGTCGGCGCCCTTGGAGTGCGATCCGTCTTCGGCCAGCAGGCTGGTGCCGTCGCGCTCGACACCGAAATTGGCGCGGAAGTTGCCGCCGCCATCCATGACATGCTTGGACGTGTCATACAGCGTGTGCGTGCCTGGGTGACGCATCTCCGGCGTGCCGTAGCACGGCCACGGCAGACCGAAATAATCGCCATCGAGCTTGTAGCCGGTGTCCTTGTCGATGCCGCCCTTGGCCTTGAGCGTCGTCACGTCGAAGACGTTCATGTTACGCATGTGCGCCTTCAGCCGTTCCGGGCTCTGGCCGGTGTAGCCGATCGTCCAGACCGAGCGGTTCATCTCGCGCAGGATCTCCTCGGGCATGGGTTCATCCATGCCTTTGACCTTCTGCAGCTTGTAGTTCTTCACCAGCTCGGCGCCGAAGCCGAGTTTTTGCGCGAGCTGGTACATGATCATGTGATCGGTGCGCGACTCGTAAAGCGGCTCCATGACCTTCTCGCGCCACTGCAGCGAGCGGTTCGACGCGGTGACCGAGCCCGTGGTCTCGAACTGTG
>JANMHY010000266.1:0-2256 GCA_031375525.1 Burkholderiales bacterium | reverse complement strand
GTGTAGCACGGGTTATGTGTTGCAGCTCTGCCCTACGGAGCGCCCTGCACGTTCACGTAAAGCGCGTACAGCGAATGGCTCGCCGCCATGAACAACCGGTTGCGCTTGGCGCCGCCGAAGCACAGGTTGGCGCAGCGCTCGGGCAGGTGGATGTGGCCGAGCGCCTTGCCCGCGGCGTCGAAGACGCGCACGCCGTCGAGCGGCTCCGAGGGCACGCGGCCGTTGCCGCCCCAGCCGCACCAGATGTGGCCTTCGGCATCGATGGCGATGCCGTCGAGCGCGCCGCCGTCGGCCGCGTCGATGACCAGGCGCTTGTTGGCGAGCTCGCCGTTGGCGCCGACGCGGTACGCCCACAGCCGCCGGTGCGGCTCGGCGCGGCTCTCGACGACGTACAACTCGGACTCATCGGGTGAGAAGGCCAGGCCGTTCGGCCCATTCAGATCGGCGAGCACCTGCCGCAATTCGCCGGCGGGCGACAGTCGGTACACCGCGTGCGGCAACTCCTGCGCCGCCGGCTCGCCTTCCCAGTGGCCGCTGATGCCGAAGCTCGGGTCGGTGAACCAGATGCTGCCGTCTTGCGCGCAGACGATGTCGTTGGGCGAGTTCAATCGCTTGCCGCCGACACGGTCGGCAAGCACGGTGATGCGGCCGTCGTACTCGGTGCGCGTGATGCGCCGCGTCAGGTGCTCGCACGAGACCAGCCGGCCGTCGCGGTCGCGGGTGTGGCCGTTGGCGTTGTTCGACGGCTCGCGGAAGATGCTGACGGCGCCCGAGCCATCGTCCCAGCGCAGGATGCGGTTGTTGGGAATGTCGCTGAACAGCAGGTAGCGGCCGTCGCCGAACCACACCGGCCCTTCGGCCCAGCGAAAACCCGTTGCCAGTTGCTCGACGCTGGCGCTGTACAGGCGCAGCGCGAGGAAGGCGTCGTCGAGGACTTCGATCGACGGGTCGGGGTAGCGCGAGTGGGATGTGAAGGGCATCGTCAATAGCTTAGACCGAAGCCGAACGGATAAAGCGTGTCCTTGGCCGGGTAGCCGGGCGCGTCGGGCTGGTTGTCGATCACCGCTTGCAGGTTGTTGGCCAGCGCGATCGGCAGCTTGCCTTGCGGTCTGGCCTTGCCGCTGAGCACGTCGAGCAGCGCGGCGTTGCCGACGCCGAAACCGGCCACGATGGCGCCGGCCTGCCGCAAGCCGCTGGCTTCGTCGATCACGTAGGGCTGGCGGAAGTTGATGCTGAGCACGACCTTGTCGGCACCGATCTCCTTCATCACCGCCTGGATGTCGGCCAGCGACGGCGAGAGGCGCCACGACTTCGACGCTGCCATCGTCGTCAACGACAGGTTGTTCGCTTCCCATGGGAAGGCGCCGCCGAAGACCAGGCCGTTCGGATTCGGGCCACCGAGGTAGCCGTCATCGACGCATTGCGGATTCGCGGCCGGGTGCGTGATGCATGGGTCCTGCGCGCCCCAGACCTTGCCGGTCAGCGGGTTGATCAACGCCGGGTTGGCCCCTGTCGCCGCATCCTTGCTGCGATAGACGTTGGTGCCGGCGTTGCCGACCTCGACGCGAATGATCGCGCGGTCGAAACCGGCCGCCGACGGACGACCGATGACGTTGCCGGCCGCATCGCGCGCCAGCGCCTTGCCGTCGGCGCCGGCCTCGCCGTTGACGGCTTGCGCGAAGACCTTCTGCGCGTCTGCCGTGTCGAGGCCCATCGTGTAGACCTTTGCACCGGCGGCCACCGGCAAGGTCCCGCCGCGGTTCTGCAGCAGTACGACCGACTTGCGCTGCACGTCGAGTCCGGCTTCGCGGAACGCCGGCTGACCGACGATCGCGCCCGCCTTGTCTGCGTCGACATACGGGTTCTCGAACAGACCCAGCTCGAACATCGGCTGCAACAGGCGGCGCGCGGCTTCGGTGACGCGCGATTCGCTGACGAGCCCCGCGCCGACCAGATCGGTGATCGTCTTCACGTCGTCGAAGCCCGACAGCGTGTCGGTGCCGCCGTTGATCGCTGCGGCCACGCGCTCGGGCACGGTCTTGCCTTCGAGGCCCCAGGCGCGGTCGTTGATGATGCCGGTGTCGGAGTTCACGTATCCCTTGAAGCCGAGCTTGCCGCGCAGCAGGTCGGTCACGACCTGCTTGGAGAACGCGAAGCCGGTCTGCTCGTACTTGACGCCCTCGTGTGTGACGGCTATCGGCACGCCGTAGTACGGCATGATCGACGACACGCCGGCATCGATCGCCGCCTTCCACG
>JANMHY010000260.1:0-1947 GCA_031375525.1 Burkholderiales bacterium | reverse complement strand
GTTCTTGACGATGAACAGCACGCCGGCGCCGCTGTCCACCGCCTCGGCCGCGGCGAGCATCTGGTTCGGCGTCGGCGACGTGAACACTTGTCCGGGACACGCCGCGTCGAGCATGCCGTGGCCGACGAAGCCGGCGTGCAGTGGCTCGTGGCCCGAGCCGCCGCCGGAGATCAGCGCCACCTTGCCGGGTTTGACTTGCGCGCGGCGAACGAACTGGTGCTCGGCGCCGAGCGTCACGATGTCGGCATGCGCTACCGCGAAACCGTCGAGGCTCTCGGTGAGCACGCTGTCGATGAGGTTGATCAGTTTTTTCATGGCAGTACTTTCAAAGCGTGTTGCACACCGCGTCGATGATCAATGCCATCGAGCGCGAGCCGGGGTCCACATGGCCGAGCGCACGGTCGCCGAGGAACGACGCGCGGCCTTTGATGGCATCCATCTGCGCGGTGGCGGCGGCGCTGTCGTGCGCGCACTGGCGAACGCGCGACACCATATTGTCACCACCCGAGGCCAGCACCTTCTGCACCGGGTCGAGCACGTCGAGCAATGTCTTCTGGCCAACCTCGACCTTGCCCAGACGGCTCAGCGCGGCAATGCCCGCTGCCAGCGCGCGCGCCACGTCGGCCGCCTGCGGCTGCGGCGGCAACTCCTTGCCGAGCGTCACCATCAAGGTGCCGAAGACCGGGCCCGACGAGCCGCCGACGGTGGACAGGCAGGTCATGCCCATGGTCTTCAGCGCCTCGTTGAGCGTCATGCCCTGCAGCTCACCAAGCTTGGCTTGGATCGCCTGTGCGCCGCGCTTCATGTTCAGGCCATGGTCGCCGTCGCCTATTGCTGCGTCGAGCGCGGTCAGCTCTTCGACGTGATCGACCAGCGTCGCGGTCGCGGCTTCGATGATTGTTTTCAGCTCCATCGTCTTGCTCCCTGGTTCATGCCGCGATGCGTTGTCCCGCGGCATCGAAGAACAGCGGCGCGGTGAACTGCACCGACACCGGGCGGCCGGGCTCGAGGCCTGTGGCGTCGCGGCAGAGCGTGATCAGCTCATGCTCGCCCAACGCCATGTGCACATTGATCTGGTCGCCCAAATGCTCGATGCGGCGCACCTGTGCTTTGACGTGGCCGTCATCGTGACCGTTGGCCCAAGTGAGTCGCGTGGCATCCGGCCGCACGCCGATGGTGGCCGCTGCACTCGGCGCTTGCAGACCGCCAACCGCTGCACGGGGCAGCAGGTTGATGCGCGGCGACCCGAGTCGCGCGGCGACATAGCTGTTCACCGGCTCGCGGTAGATCTGCTGCGGCGTGCCGATCTGCACCAGCGCGCCGCGCTCCAGCACACCGATGCGGTTGGCCAGCGTCATCACCTCGGTCTGGTCATGCGTGACGTAGAGCATCGTCGCGCCGAGGTCCTGCTGAATGCGCTTCAACTCCAGCCGCAGGTCGTTGCGCAGCTTGGCGTCGAGGGACGACAGCGGCTCGTCCATCAGCGTCACGGCAGGATCGCGCACCAGCGCACGGCCGATGGCCACGCGCTGCATCTGGCCACCGGAAAGTTTAGTCGCGGGGTTGGCGAGTTTGTCGTCGATGCGCAGCAGGCGCGCGACTTCAGTCACCTTGCGTTTGACCTCGTCTTCGGCAATGCGGCGCATCGGCGAGCGCAATGGAAATGCGAGGTTGTCGAAGACGTTCAAGTGCGGGTACAGCGAGTACTGCTGGAAGACGAAGGTGACGTCGCGCAATGCGGGTGCGGTGCGAGTGACGTCGATCCCGCCGATGTGCACCTGGCCGGCGTCCGCGTGTTCGAGCCCGGCCACCAGGCGCAGCGTTGTCGTCTTGCCGGCGCCGCTCGGGCCGAGCAGGACGATGAATTCCCCGCTCGCTATCTCGAGGTTGAGTTCGCGCACCGCCGTCACATCGCCGAAGCGTTTGGTTAGGCCACGCAGCGCCAGC
>JANMHY010000205.1:0-6802 GCA_031375525.1 Burkholderiales bacterium | reverse complement strand
CTCGAAGTCGATGGCGGCATCAAGATCGACAACATCCGCCGCGCTGCCGAGGCCGGCGCCGACACCTTCGTTGCCGGCAGCGCGATTTTTGGCCAGCCGGACTACAGGGCGGTGATCGACGCCATGCGCCGCGAGTTGGGCGCTGTCAGCTCTTCGACTGGCCGAGCAGCGCGTCCTTGAGTTGCCAATCGGGCGGATCGGCGCCGAGCCAGATCTTCATCATGGCGATGAAGAACACCGGCTCGACGATCGGCTCGGTGGCCACTTTGCCGTTGAGCGAAATCACCGTGCCGGTGCCGGGGATGTAGTCCACGGTGAACGAATCGCCGGACGCCAGCCGCTTGCGCGTGACGAACATCTCGGCCAGCTTGAGCGTGCCGGGGATCGACTTGCCGAACTCTTCGCGCGTGGCGTTCTTGCGCATGCCGTCGGTGAACAGCTTGCCGAGTTCATTGCCGTCGATCTCGCGCAGCATGACCACATGCAGGCGCTTGGGGCCCGGCGCCGCGTACACGGCCTCCGGCGTGGTCGCCTTGGCGCCGAGGTACAGGCCGGCGGCATAGACTTTGAAAATGGCCTTGTAGCGGATGCCTGCGCCGTTCAACTGCAACCTGGCATTGCCCACGGTCTCGGTCTGGACGAAGCGCACGCCGGCCACCTCGACGCCGGCAGGCGCCGGGGCTTGCGCCCACGCGGACAAGGGCGCGGCGAGTGCCAGCGGGCTGACCAGAAGCGAACGACGATCAAACATCATCTGAATAAGGTGGGCGGCAAAAGTGCGGATGGTGCGCGCGCAGCGGGCCACTGTCCACCGATGGCGTCACGAGTGGAGAGCTGCCCCGAGGGCGCTGCTACACTCGTTTGCATCATGTTCCAGAACCTCACAAGCCGTCCTTGCCTCGGGTCCACGCCGGACCGGGGAGCTTGGCCCTGGCGCCGCGCGACGCAACACTGACGCCCGCGCCGGCTGCACCGTGCAGCCGCTTGTCGAGACCCCGCGCCGCCTTTCGCACGTCGGCGTTACGAGGACAGGAAACGTGATCACCGAACTCGAATTCAAGAGCCTGGCCGCCCTTGGCCACAACCGCATCCCGCTCATCAGCGAGGCCTTTGCCGACCTCGAAACGCCGCTGTCGCTGTACCTGAAGCTGGTCGGCAACCAGCGCCTCGGCTTCCTGCTGGAGTCGGTGGTCGGCGGCGAGCGCTTCGGCCGCTACTCGTTTATCGGCTTGCCGGCGCGCACGCTGATCCGCGCCACCGGCAACGTCACCGAAGTCGTCACCGATGGTGCGGTGGTCGAGCGCGACGACGGCAACCCGCTGCGCTTCATCGAGCGTTTTCAGGAGCGCCTGAAGCCTGCCGTGGCTGCCGGCCTGCCGCGGTTTTGCGGCGGCCTGGCCGGCTACTTTGGCTACGACACGGTGCGCTGCATCGAGACCAAACTCGGCCGCGTCACCAAGACCGGCGGCCTGGGCACGCCCGACATCCAGCTTTTGCTCACCGAAGAGGTGGCGGTGATCGACAACCTGTCGGGCCGCCTGTATTTGATCGTCTGGGCCGACGCGGCGCGGCCCGAGGCCTACTTCAACGCCAAGAAACGTTTGGCGGATCTGGCCGACAAGCTGCGCTACAGCGTGTCGGCGCCGACGGTGAGGCGCGGTTCGTCGCACCCGGTGGAGCGCGAGTTCGCCAAGGCCGATCTGCTGCGCGCCGTGGAGCGCGCCAAGGAGTACATCGCCGCCGGCGACTGCATGCAGGTCGTGCTCGGCCAGCGTCTGCGCAAGCGCTACACCGAGAGCCCGCTGAGTTTGTACCGCGCGCTGCGCTCGCTGAACCCATCGCCGTACATGTACTTCTACGACATGGGCGACTTCCAGATCGTCGGTGCGTCGCCCGAGATCCTGGTGCGCGAGGAAAAGCTCGCCGCTGGCGGGCGCAAGGTGACGATCCGTCCGCTCGCGGGCACGCGGCCGCGTGGCGCCACGCCTGAAGAAGACGTGCGCCTCGAAGCGGAACTCAAAGCCGACGAGAAGGAGCGTGCCGAGCACCTGATGCTGATCGACCTGGCGCGCAACGACATCGGCCGCATCGCGCAGACCGGCAGCGTCAAGGTCACCGAGGCCTTTGCCGTCGAACGCTACTCGCACGTGATGCACATCGTCAGCAACGTCGAGGGCCTGCTGCGGCCCGAGGTCGGCCAGCTCGACGTGTTGCGCGCGACCTTTCCCGCCGGCACGCTGTCGGGCGCACCGAAAGTGCGGGCGATGGAAATCATCGATGAGTTGGAGCCGGTGCAGCGCGGCATCTACGGCGGCGCTTGCGGTTACCTGAGCTTTGCCGGCGACATGGATGTGGCGATCGCCATCCGCACCGGCATCATCAAAGATCAGACGCTGTACGTGCAGGCGGCGGCTGGCATCGTGGCCGACTCGGTGCCCGAGAAGGAATGGGCGGAGACGGAGCAGAAGGCCAGAGCCTTGCTGCGCGCCGCGGAACTCGTCGAAGAGGGCTTCTAGCCATGTTGTTGATGATCGACAACTACGACAGCTTCACCTTCAATCTGGTGCAGTACTTCGGCGAGTTGGGTGAGCAAGTGCGCACGGTACGCAACGATCAGATCGACGTTGCCGGCATGGTTGCGCTGAAGCCCTCGCGCATCGTCTTATCGCCTGGGCCATGCACTCCCGCCGAGGCGGGCGTGTGCGTCGAGGCCATCCGCCATTTTGCCGGCCGCGTGCCGATGCTCGGCGTGTGCCTCGGGCACCAGTCGATCGGCGCGGCGCTCGGCGGCAAGATCGTGCGCGCCCGGGTGCCGATGCACGGCAAGACGAGCACGATCGAGCACGACAGCGCGGGGGTGTTCAAGGCACTGCCGCAAGACTTCACCATCGTGCGCTACCACTCGCTGGTGATCGAGCGCGCGTCGCTGCCGGCGGAGTTGATCGTCACCGCCACTTCCAGCGACGGCGAGATCATGGGCGTGCGCCACAAGACGCTGCCGATCGAGGGCGTGCAGTTTCATCCGGAGTCGATCCTGTCCGAGCATGGACATGCGATGCTGCGCAACTTCCTCGATGCTTATCCGGGTGCCGAATGAAGCCGATCGACCTGCGCAGCGATACCGTCACGCAACCGACGCCAGCAATGTGGGACGTGATGCGTGCCGCGCCGTTGGGCGACGACGTCTTCGGCGACGACCCGACGGTCAACGCGCTGCAAGAACGCATCGCGTCGGACTTTGGCTTCGAAGCGGCGCTGTTCATGCCTACCGGCACGCAGAGCAATTTGTGTGCGCTGATGAGCCATTGCCAGCGTGGCGACGAATACATCGTCGGCCAGATGGCGCACACCTACCGCTGGGAAGGTGGCGGCGCGGCGGTGATGGGCAGCATCCAGCCGCAGCCGCTGCCCAACCAGGGCGACGGCACGCTGTTGCTGACGGACATCGAAGCGGCGATCAAGCCCGACGACGCGCACTTCGCGCGCACGCGGCTGCTCGCCCTGGAAAATACGTGGGGCGGACAGGTGCTGCCGCTGCCGTATGTCGAGGCCGCGACCACGCTCGCCAAGCGCAGGGGTCTGGCGCGGCATCTCGATGGGGCGCGGCTGTTCAACGCCGCCGTGGCGTCGGGTGTGCGAGCGCGCGAGATCACGAAACACTTCGACAGCGTGTCGGGCTGCTTTAGCACGGGCCTGGGCACACCGGCCGGCTCGGCGCTGTGCGGCACGCGAGAGTTCATTGCACGCGCGCACCGCCGGCGCAAGCTGGCCGGCGGCGGCATGCGGCAGGCCGGCGTGCTCGCCGCCGCGGCGCTGTACGCGCTCGATCACCATGTCGCGCGCCTGGCCGAGGACCACGCCAACGCGCGGCGCCTGGCCGATGGCCTGCAAGAGCTGCCTGGTGTGACGGTGACCGTGCCGCAATCGAACATCGTCTTCGTCGATCTGGCGGCGGACAAACCGAACGATCTGGTGGCACGCTTGCGCTCGCAGGGCGTGCTCGCCACCGGCTTGTACAAGTTGCGCCTGGTGACGCACCTCGATGTCAGCGCCGACGATGTCGAGCGTGCGATCCTTGTCCTGCGCCAGACGCTCACGTAAGGAGCCCCACCCATGCCCATCACCGATACCGAAGCGCTGGTGCGCACGATCGAGCACCGCGAAATCTTTCATGACGAGATGCTGGCGCTGATGCGCCGCATCATGAGCGGCGAGATGTCGCACCCGATGATGGCGGCGCTGCTGATGGGCCTGCGCGTCAAGAAAGAGACCATCGGCGAGATCACCGCCGCGGCACAGGTGATGCGCGAGTTTTCGACCAAGGTGATCGTCGCCGACCGCAAGCACCTGGTCGACATCGTCGGCACCGGCGGCGACGGCTCGCACACATTCAACATCTCGACCTGCTCGATGTTCGTTGCCGCGGCCTGCGGTGCACGTGTCAGCAAGCACGGCAACCGCGGCGTGTCGAGCAAGTCGGGCAGCGCCGATGTGTTGGAAGCGATGGGTGTGCCGCTGAACCTGTCGCCCGAAGCGGTGGCGCGCTCGATCGACGCCACCGGCATCGGCTTCATGTTTGCGCCGAACCATCATCCGGCGATGAAGAACGTCGGGCCGGTGCGCAAGGAGCTGGGCGTGCGCACGATCTTCAACATCTTGGGGCCGCTGACGAATCCGGCCGACGCGCCGAACATCCTGATGGGCGTGTTCCATCCCGATCTCGTCGGCATCCAAGTGCGGGCGCTGCAGCGGCTCGGTGCCGAGCACGCGGTGGTGGTCTATGGGCGCGACGGCATGGACGAGGTCTCGCTCGGCGCGGCCACGCTGGTCGGCGAGTTCAGGAACGGCGAGATCCGCGAGTACGAGATCCACCCTGAGGATTTCGGGCTGACGATGGCGTCGAACCGCACGCTGAAGGTGGAGACGCCGGCGCAGTCGCTGGCGCTCGTGCGCTCGGTGCTCGACAACGAAGCCGGCCCGGCGCGCGACATCGTCGCACTGAACGCCGGTGTGGCGCTGTATGCCGCCAACGTCGCACCGACGATGGCCGACGGCATCAAGCTGGCGCTCAAGGCGCTGGCGACCGGCCGCGCGGCAGCCAAGATGCAGCAGTTCCTCGAGACGGTCAAGGGACTCGCGCCAAAGTGAGCGACATCCTCGAACGTATCGTCGCGGTCAAGCGCGAGGAGATCGCCGCGGCCAAGGCGCGACGCAGCGAGGCGTCGTTGCGCGATGAAGCCCAGCGTGACACGCGCGGCTTCATCAATGCGCTGCGCCGCAAGGTCGACGCGGGCCAAGCGGCCGTGATCGCCGAGGCGAAGAAGGCCAGCCCGAGCAAAGGCGTGCTGCGCGAGCACTTCGTCCCGGCCGAGATCGCCGCGAGCTACGAGCGCGGAGGCGCGGCGTGCCTGTCGGTGCTGACGGACGAACGTTTTTTCCAAGGTTCGGCCGCGTATTTGCGGCTAGCGCGCGCCGCGTGTGCGCTGCCCGTGCTGCGCAAGGACTTCATGGTCGATGCCTACCAGGTGTTCGAAGCGCGGGCAATGGGCGCGGACTGCATCCTGCTGATCGCGGCCTGCCTCGACGATTCGCAGATGGCAGACCTGGAAGCGCAGGCGCAGGCGCTCGGCATGGATGTGCTGGTGGAGGTGCATGACGGTGCCGAGTTGGATCGCGCGCTGCGCTTGAAGACGCCGCTGGTCGGCATCAACAACCGCAACCTGCGCAGCTTCGAGGTCTCGCTCGACACGACGCTCGGCCTGTTGCCGCAGGTGCCGCCCGATCGCTTGTTGGTCACCGAGTCCGGCATCCTCGCGCGCGCCGATGTGCGCCGCATGCGCGATGCGAACGTGAACGCCTTTCTCGTCGGCGAAGCCTTCATGCGCGCGCCCGACCCCGGCAAAGCCCTGGCCGACCTGTTCGGGTGAACGCACTCAGCGAGCCGCTGGCCCGCGTGCTGGACCGGGCACCGCCTTCGTGGGCCGCGCTCGTTCGGGCTTGGCGCGCCTCGAAGCACGGTCGCCATCTGGAAGCCTTCGTTGCCGAACGGCAAGCTGCAGGCGCCACGATTTACCCCGCGCCCGTGCTGCGTGCGTTGGAGCTGACCGCGCGCGACCGGGTCCGTGTCGTCATCCTCGGCCAAGACCCGTACCACGGCGAGGGTCAAGCCGAGGGCTTGGCGTTTTCGGTGCCGCCGGGAGAGCGCCTGCCGCCCAGCTTGCGCAATGTCTTCAAAGAGCTGGAGCGCGATCTGCAAATGCCTGTTCCGAAGCATGGTCACCTGGGCGCTTGGGCGCGCCGGGGGGTGCTTCTGCTCAATACTTGCCTGACGGTCGAAATGGGCCGGCCCGCGAGCCACGCCAAGCAAGGATGGGAAGTGCTTACTGACGAAATAGTCAAGGCTCTGGCAGCGGATCATTCGCCGAAGGTGTTCTTTCTCTGGGGTGCTCACGCGCAGGCCAAGGCCACTTGGCCGCAGGCCGCGCGACGGCATTTGGTGCTGCAGGCGAACCATCCCTCGCCGCTGTCCGCGCGTCGCGGCCCGGCACCCTTTCTCGGCTGCGGCCACTTCAGCGCTGCGAACCGCTTTCTCGCCGCCAACGGCCAAACGCCGATCGACTGGTCTCCAGACTGAGCGGCCTCGGAGCGGGGCGGAACAACCTCACGCCACTGCTATACTTCGCGGTTCGCCGCGGAGGGGTGCCCGAGTGGCTAAAGGGGGCAGACTGTAAATCTGTTGGCTTACGCCTACGCTGGTTCGAATCCAGCCTCCTCCACCAGGCGAAAAACAACTCGAAGTGAA
>JANMHY010000163.1:0-4031 GCA_031375525.1 Burkholderiales bacterium | reverse complement strand
CGCCTGGTCGACACGGTCTCGATCCCGATGCTGCTCGACACTGTGCGGGCCAAGCGCATCGATGCGGCGAAGCTGATCACGCACCGCTTCAAGCTCGCCGACATCCTCGACGCTTATGAGACCTTCGCCAAGGCCGCCGAGACGCAGGCGCTGAAAGTGATCATCGAAGCCTGAGAACGATGCCGCGCGCCACGCACCCCGAATGGCACCGCAGTGACCGCATCGGCTGGCTGCGCGCCGCCGTCCTCGGCGCCAACGACGGCATCGTCTCGACGGCCAGCCTGGTCGTCGGCGTGGCAGCGGCCAGCGCCGCGCCAAGCAATGTCTTGTTGACCGGCGTGGCAGGGCTGGTGGCCGGTGCGATGTCGATGGCCGCCGGCGAGTACGTCTCGGTGCACTCGCAGGCCGACACCGAGAAGGCCGACCTGTCGCGCGAGCGTGCCGAGCTGGCGAGCGATCCTGCGGCCGAGCGGCGCGAGCTTGCCGCGATCTACGTTGGCCGTGGCCTCGCGCCCGCGCTCGCGCAGCAGGTGGCCGAGCAGTTGATGACGCACGACGCCATCGGCACCCACGCGCGCGATGAACTCGGCATTTCGACGACGCTGAGCGCGAAGCCGGTGCAGGCCGCGCTGGCCTCGGCCGCCAGCTTCGCCGTCGGCGCCGCGCTGCCGCTGGCTGTGGTCTGGCTGGCGGCGGGGCGCAACCTGATGGTCTGGGTGTCGGCGATGTCGCTGATATTCCTGGCCCTGCTCGGCGTGGTCGCGGCGCGGGCCGGCGGCGCGAACGTTGTGGTGAGCTCGGCGCGCGTCACTTTCTGGGGTGCGCTGGCGATGGCCATCACCGCGGGTGTGGGCTCGCTGTTCGGCGCGGTTGTTTGATGCGCCGTTGGGTGACTCGCTCATGATCACGCGCAGGCGTTTCGCCGCGTCCGCGCCGGGCCTGCTCGGCGGCTCTTGCGCGGTGTCGGGCTGTTCTTCCGACGCTGCAACGCAGCGCTACGAAGAGGTCGCGACTCAAACCTGGCGCCTCGGAGGCCTGGAGGGTTTCGACAGTGCAGCGCTTGCGCGAGAACTCGTCCGCTATGCCACGCTGGCACCGTCGAGTCACAACACGCAGTGCTGGAAGTTCGCGCTCGAAGACAAAGCGATCACGATCCTGCCGGACCCGTCGCGGCGTTGTCCCGCCGTGGATCCGGACGATCACCATGTCTTCGTGTCGCTCGGCTGCGCGGCAGAAAATCTTATCCAGGCGGCAGCGGCGCACGGGCTGAAAGCCGAGGCCAGCTTCGACGCGGTGCGAGACAGCGTGCGCGTGACGCTGACCCCCAAACCCGCCCAGTCCTCGCCGCTGTTCAAGGCGATACCTTCGCGCCAGTGCACGCGCGGCGACTACGACGGCAAGCCCGTGTCCAACGAGGAACTCGGCCTGCTCGAACGCACCGGCACATCGAGTGGAGTGCGCCTGCTGTTGTTGACCGAACGCCCCACGATGGAGCGTGTGCTCGACCACGTCGTTCAAGCCAACAGCGCCCAGATGGCGGACGCGGCGTTCGTCGAGGAGCTGAAGACCTGGATCCGCTTCAACGGCGCCGATGCGGTTCGCACCGGGGACGGCCTGTTCAGTGTGACTTCGGGCAACCCGGCGATCCCCACGTGGCTGGGTGATCTTGCCTTCGGTTGGGTCTTCACCACGAAGGGCGAAAACGACAAGTACGCGCGCCGGATTCGCAGCTCCGCCGGCATCGCGGTGTTCGTCGGCCAGGCTGCCGACAAGGCGCACTGGGTCGATGTGGGCCGCTGCTACGAGCGCTTCGCGTTGCAAGCCACGGCGCTCGGCATCCGCAACGCCATGCTGAACCAGCCGGTTGAAGTGCCGTCGGCTCGACTCCCCTTTGCCGCTGCCGTCGGCCTCGCCGGGCAACGCGCCGACCTGGTGGTGCGCTTCGGCCGCGGACCGACTTTGCCGCGGTCGCTGCGCCGGCCGGTGCAGTCCGTGCTGGTGTGATCGACACGGCGCGGGCCAAGGAGCTGCAATGACAGGGCTGCTGTGGCTGGGTGGGGTCGTTGGCGTGCTTGCCGCCCTTGCCGTCGGATTGCGCGTGATCGGCGCCAACCGCTGGGCCCAGCTGATAGATGCGCAGACGAGCCAGCTTGAATCGGGCCGCGTCAATGTTCCGTCGCCGGCACGCTTTGACGCGCGTGAACTCGAAGGCCTGCCCGCGACGGTGCAACGCTACTTCCGCGCCGTGCTGACCGACGGACAGCCGATCATCGGCGCGGCCACTCTCGAGATGGCGGGCACGATCAACATGTCGGCCACCGCCGAGCAGTGGAAGCCGTTCATATCGCATCAGCGCGTCGTCACCCGCCGCCCGGGTTTCGTGTGGGATGCCCAGGTCGACATGTTTCCCGGTGTGCCCGCACGCGTGGTGGACAGCTACGTCGCAGGCCAGGGCCGGTTGATGGCGAAGCTGCTCGGACTGTTCACCGTGGCGGAGGCGCACGGCGGCGGCGAGCTGGCCCGCGGCGAGTTCATGCGCTGGTTTGCCGAAGCGGCGTGGTACCCCACTGCGCTGCTGCCCAGCCGGGGCGTGCGGTGGCAGGCAGTGGATGACGCTTCGGCTAACGCCAGCATCGTTGACGGCCCGATCACGTTGACCTTGCTGTTCAGGTTCAACGAAGCCGGCTTGATCGCCTCGGTGCGCGCCGAGTCGCGTGGCGCCGGCGTCGGCAAGGACATGGTCATGCTGCCTTGGGACTGCGTTTATTCCGACTACCAGCCGCAAGACGGCATGCTGATTCCGATGACGGGCGAGGCCGCCTGGATGCGGCCTGAAGGGCGCAAGGCGTACTTCGTTGGCAACGTCAAAAAGCTGAGCCACGAGTTCGTGCCGTGAGGCTCGCCATGAGCCGTGGCCGCAAGGCCCTGCTGGTCCTGGCGCTGCTACTTGTGGGCGCGGCCTTGCTGATCGGATGGCGCTTTGGCAGCGACATGCAGCGTGCCCGCGTGCGTGCCGTGCAGGGCAGCGTACTGCTCCAAACACGTTGCGGCCCGATCGAGTATCAGGAGGCCGGAACCGGCGTGGCGCTGTTGGCGGTGCACGGCAGCGGCGGCGGACATGACCAGGGCATGGCCTTCGCAGGAGCCTTGTCGACGCAAGGCATCCGCGTGATCGCGATGTCGCGCTTCGGCTATCTGCGCACGCCGATGCCGGCCGATGCGTCGGCGGCCGCGCAGGCCGATGCGCATGTCTGCCTGCTCGATGCATTGGGGATCCAAAAGGCCGCCGTGGTGGGCGGCTCGGCCGGCGCACCCTCGGCACTGCAGATGGCCATCCGCCACCCCGATCGCGTCAGCGCGCTGGTGCTGCTGGTGCCGCTGACCTACAAGCCGCCGACGCAGGCCGACTCGGCGCCGCCGATGCCGGCGTGGGTCGAGAGCACGATGATGCGGTTGATCAGCTCGGACTTCCTGTTCTGGGCGGCACTTCATGTCGCCCGCAATCAGGTGATCAAGGTCGTGCTGGCCACGCCGCCCGAGTTGCTGACCACGGCGACGTCACCAGAGCGGGCGCGTGTCGATGCGATGCTCGACAACATCCTGCCGGTATCAGCCCGCGCCGAGGGTTTGCGCAGCGACACGGTCGTGGGCAAGCACCTGACGCCGTCGCCGCTGGAAACCGTTCGCGCGCCCACGCTCATCATCAGCGCGCGCGATGACCGCTACGGCACCTATGCCAGCGCGCAATACACCGCGAGCCGGATTGCCGGGGCCCGGTTCATCGGCTTCGAGCACGGCGGGCACACCTGGGTCGGGCACGACGCCGAGGTGATGGACGCGATTCGCCTGCGGGTCGTCGAGGCGGGTGCGCCATGACGGGCGCTCCGGTGGTCTTTTCTGCACATGCGCTGTGCAAGGTGTACCGCAGCGGCGAGGTCGAGGTGCACGCGCTGCGCGACGTGGAAATGGAGATACGCCGCGGTGAATTCGTGGTGCTGCTCGGCGCATCGGGCAGCGGCAAATCGACGCTG
>JANMHY010000397.1:0-2885 GCA_031375525.1 Burkholderiales bacterium | reverse complement strand
GCTGCGCATGCTCGACAAGAAGAAGATGCTCGAGATGGCCGTGCAGCGCATGGCCGAGCTGAAAGTCGGCATCCGCTCGATGACGCAGCCGGTGGAAACACTCTCCGGCGGCCAGCGCCAATGCGTCGCCGTGGCGCGCGCAGCGGCGTTTGCCGAACACGTCGTCATCCTCGACGAGCCGACCGCGGCGCTCGGCGTCAAGGAAGGCAACATGGTGCTGGAACTCATCCGCCGCGTGCGCGACAAGGGCCTGCCGGTGATTCTGATTTCTCACAACATGCCGCATGTGTTCGAGATTGCGGACCGCATCCACGTCGCGCGTCTGGGCAAACGCGGCGCGGTGCTGAACCCAAAGAAGATCAGCATGAGCGACACCGTGGCGGTGATGACCGGCGCGATGCCGCCGGAGAAGATTCCGGCGGAGTGCCTGGCGTGACCACGCAATGAACGCCAGAGAGGGCGCGTTGGAAGCCCGACTGAAGCCCCGCGGCTCGAGCCAGGGCGGCGTGCGCCAGTACAACGAGCGCGTCGTGCTGCAAGCGATCCGCCTGCACGGCGCGCTGCCGGGGGCCGAGATCGCACGACTGACGCAGCTCACTGCGCAAACGATCTCGCTGATCACCAAGCGCCTCACCGACGACGGCCTCTTGCTGCGCGGCGCGCCGCAGCGCGGCAAGGTCGGCCAGCCGTCGGTGCCGCTGTCGCTGAACCCCGACGGTGCGTACTCGATCGGCATCAAGGTCGGCCGGCGCAGCCTCGACACCTTGCTCGTCGATTTCAGCGGCGCCAAGCGCGCACGCTGGACGCTCGACTACCGCCACGCCGACCCCGCGCAGGTGCTCGGTGAAATCGCACAACGCCTGAAAGACATCCGCCGCAAACTCGGCCCCGAGCAGCGCGAGCGCGTGCAAGGCATCGGCATCGCGGCGCCGCTGTCGATGGGCGGCTGGCAGCAACTGCTCGGCTTTCCGGCGTCGGTGGCCGACCAATGGCAGCGCATCGATCTGCGCCACGAAGTCGCACGCCTGACGGCAGTGCCGGTGACGCTGCTCAAGGACACCGCGGCGGCCTGCGTGGCCGAACTCGTCGCCGGCCGCGGCCGCAGCGTGAAGAGTTTTCTTTACGTCTTCGTCGATACCTTCATCGGCGGCGGCCTCGTGCTCGACAGCCAACTGCGCGGCGGCACGCATGGCAATGCCGGTGCGATCGGCTCGTTGCCACTGTGGCTCGCCAAGACGGAACGCGACAACCCGCCGTCGCAGTTGCTCGGCGTCGGTTCGCTGCTCGGCCTCGAACAACTCTATGGCGCCGCCGGCCTCGACGTCGCCGCGGCCGGCGACGAGCGCGCGTTGAAGGCGCCGTGGAAGACGCACACCACGCACTGGCTGGACCATGCGAGTTCCGCGATCGCGCAAGCCGTCAATTGCGCGGCCTGCCTGCTCGACCTCGACGGCGTGATCCTCGACGGCTCGTTCGACCGCACGCTGCAGGGCGCGCTGCTCGCCGCCACCGACCGCTCGCTCGCCCGCTACAGCTGGGAAGGCGTCGCGCGGCCTGCGCTGCTCGCCGGCGCCATCGGCTCCGACGCGCGCGCGCTCGGCGGCGCGCTGCTGCCGCTGTACGCCAACTTCTCGCCGGACCGGGAATTGTTCTTGAAGGCGGCGGCGGCCTGACGTTTGCCGTTGGCTCGTGCCGCGTCGATCACAGCGGCGTTGCTACAGTCTTCGCATGAGTTCTGGAGCAACTGTCTTCGCCTTTGTGGCGCTGTTGTTTGCAGCCGCTGTCGCTGCGCAAGAAGCGGCTTCGGCGCCACCGCTTGCCGCCGGTGAAAGTGCCAAGCTGCTCGACATCAAACAGCGCTACCCGGCGTACCCGCGTGAATCGATTGCCGCTGAAGAGACCGGCCTGACGCGGCTGCGCATGCACATCGCCGCCAGCGGCGAGCTGCGCGGCGTGTCGCTGGTCCAGTCCAGCGGCTCGGCGCGCCTGGACGAAGCGTCGATCGCCGCCGTGCGCCGCTGCCAGTTCAAGCGACCACGAGCCACGTCGCAGCCGAAGTTCAAGGTGGAATACAACTGGCGCTTGGAGGAGGGTGGTGTGCCGGCAGCGCCGCTCGGCCCCGAGAAGCCTGATCGCTTGCGGCCGCCCCTCTGAGATCAGGCGGCGTTCAAGCCGCTCAACTGACCCGAGTCCAGCTCGGCCAGCAGGCGCCCCAGCGCTTGTGCGTTCTTCGGATCGCTGGCGCTGTCCTGCGCATCCAGCAGCACCTCGCGGATATGGTCGCCGTTCACGAGCTCCATGTCCCAGTCGGGGAACAGCCGCTCGCGGACCTCTTCCACTTCGCTCAGCAGGATGATGTTCTCGTGGCGGCGGTCGGTGCGCAGCAGCGACATCAGCGCCGTGACGCTGTGGCGCGGGCCTTCGAGCCACTGAAAGAAGATGCCGCTGCCGAAGACCAGCATGCCGGTGATGCCATGTTCGGGGTTGCAGCGGCGCGCGGTGGCGATGATGCGCTCGACCTCCGCGTCGTCCACGCCGGCGGTGGCGCGGCTGCAATACACCACGTTGTAAAGCGCCGGCAAGGCCAAGCTAAAACCCGGCTCGTCGCCTAGCGAAGGGTGAGATGCGCTCATGGAATGGGTCTCGGCCGGTTCGTGCAACGCCAACCGGCTTGTGTTGCGTCAGCGGCCGAGCATAGTGCAGGGCCGACCGCAGGCGTTTCGAACGACCTCGTGCCGAGCGTGGCGGGCGCGGCGAGCTTGTGCACTCAGGGCGGCGACAACCCTGGCCCGTAGCGGTCGAGCTTCAACTTCTGCATGAGGGCAACAAAACGCGGCTCTTTGCGCAAGCCGACAAAGCGTGGGTCGTCCTTCAAAAACGCGAGC
>JANMHY010000158.1:0-8676 GCA_031375525.1 Burkholderiales bacterium | reverse complement strand
CGACGCCTTCGGCAACGACGCGCAGGCCCAGGGCGTGGGCCAGGCGGATCACGGCATCGACCACCGCCATCGCGTCGCCCGAGACGCCGAGGTCGGCGATGAAGCTGCGGTCGATCTTCAACTGCCGGGCAGGCAGCGTGCGCAGGTAGGCCAGGCTGGAGTGGCCGGTGCCGAAGTCGTCGATCGACAGCGAAACGCCGGCCCGCGCCAACTGCGCAAACGCGCGCATCGTTGCCTGCGTGTCTTCCATCGCCACGCTCTCGGTGATCTCGAAGGTGAACAGCGAGGCATCGACGCGGTGCGCTTCGAACGACTGGCGCACACGCTGCACCAGATCGTCCTGCCGCAACTGCTGCGCCGAGAGATTCACCGCGACGCGCAGGCGCAGGCCTTGCTCGTCCCAGGCCCGCACCTGGCGGCAGGCCTCGTCGATGACCCACTGGCCGATGGCGCCGATCAGGCCAAAGCGTTCGGCCACGGCAATCAGCTCGGTGGCACCCACCGCGCCGCGCGTCGGGTGCTGCCAGCGCACCAGTGCCTCGACCCCCGTGCACTCGCGGCTGCGCGCATCGACCTTGGGCTGGTAGTACAGCGACAGCTCGCGGCGCTCGATGGCCTGGCGCAAGTCGGTCTGCAGCTCGAGCTGGTCGCTGCCGTCCAGGCCCATGCGCGGGTCGAAGAAGGCGTAGGTCGAGCCGCCGGTGCGCTTGACGGCGAACATCGCCGCGTCGGCATTGGTGATCAGGCGGCTGGTCGGCCCATGCTCGGGGAACAGGGCGATGCCGATCGAACACGACAGCCGCACTTCGCTGCCGCCACCGGCCGAAGTCGGCAGGTGGTACGGCGCCATCAGCGCGTGCAGCGTCTGCTGCGCCAGCGCGGCCGTGCTCTCCTGCGAGCCCGGCTCGGCGTAGAGCAGCAGGAACTCGTCGCCGCCGATGCGGGCCACGCTGTCCTGCTCGCGCGTCTGCTCGGCCAGGCGGCGGCCGACTTCGCGCAGCACCTCGTCGCCGGCGGCATGGCCGAAGGATTCGTTGACCGCCTTGAAGCCGTCGAGGTCGATGAACAACACCGCCATCGCCGAGGCTTGACGGCCGACGCGGGCCAGCGTGGCGTCGAGCTGCTCCTCGAAATGCAGGCGGTTCGGCAAGCCCGACAGCCCGTCACGAAACGCCAGTTCGCGCAGCCGCCGGTTGGCCGATTGCAGCGAGCCGGCCAGCGCCTGGGCGCGGCGGCCGCTGCGCGAATCGACCAGCGCGCAGACCAGACCCATGCCGACCATGAGCCACGCAAAGCCGATCAGCACGCCGGCCAGACGCGCGTCCACCGCGTCGGCCGGCATCGCGCCCGGTGCGGCCAGCATCGGCGCAGCGTGCAGCCCCAACGTCTGACCGGCAACCAGGGCCAGCGAGAACACCGCCATGCCGGCCAGACGCGGACCGACCGTGCGCCGCGTCGTCCGCCGGCCAGGCCGGTTGAGCATCTGCAAGGCGGCACCGACGCCCAGCGCGGCCAGCGCCAGCGCGGCCAGCAGCGGCGCGCCGGCGATCAGCTCCCAGCGCGGTGATTGCGCCAGCGACGACCCCAACAACCAGAAGACGGCCGCCATCGTCGCCATCACCGCCGCCACGATCAGCGCGTTAACCCAGCGCGGCGAATGAATCCAGCGCCCAGTGGCCACCGCCAGCGACGCACCGGCGACGGCGGCGCACCAGGAGGCCACCAACGGCCCGAGGTGAAACCAGGGCGCGGCCTGCGGCCAGGCGGCGCGCCAGGAGACGAGCTGCAGCAGCCACAGCCCGGTGCCGACGACGAGCGCACCGCCGCCGCCCCAGGACAGCGCCACCACCCAATCCTGCGACCGCACCTTGCGCAAGGCGTGCAACAGCAGCGCGGCCACCGCCCCGCCGAGCACGAACAAGGCCAGCCAGACTCCCACGCCAAGCGCAGCGGAGCCCAACAGGGGCGGGTTCACGGAAGACATGAAGAGCGTGGGAGCGGGCGCGGGCCGGCCGGGTCGTGGCAGGCGCGGATTGTTGCAGAGGAAAGCGCCGCCGTGGCGCCTTGGCGGCGCAGTCGGTACCTGCGAACTTGGGGCTCAGCCTCTTGAGTCAGCGAAGGGCCGTTCCCGAGGAGACTCAACCCCCTCCGGGGGCGGACGACGCATGTCGTCGGCCTGGGGGCGCCATTAAGGGCGGGCCGAGAAGCCGATGCTGCGGCGCTCGCGCACACCCGGCTTGACGCGGTGCTCGCTCTCCAGTTGCGCCAGGAACTCGTCGGCCTCGAAACCGACGCCGAGCACATCGACCTGGCGCTTGACGGCGGCGAAGTCGCCGGGCGCGAGCTGGTCGAGCGCGGCCAGGCGCTCGCCGTGTTCGGCGGTGAGCAGGCTCGCGTCGCCGTTCAGGGCCTCGACGACGAACATCGCTTCGCGCTGCTCGGCGCGCAGCGGCCGGAACTTGACCTTGAAGGTGAAGCGGCGCAGCGCGGCTTCGTCGAGCTCGTCGAACAGGTTGGTGGTGCAGATGAACAGGCCGCCGAAGCGCTCCATGCCTTGCAGCATCTCGTTGACTTCGGTGACTTCGTAAGAACGCTCGGCGCGCTGGCGGCTGCGCAAAAAGCTGTCGGCCTCGTCGAGCAGCAGCACCGCGTTCTCGGACTGCGCCTCTTCGAACATCTTGGCCATGTTCTGCTCGGTCTCGCCGACGAACTTGCTGACCAGATCGCTGGCTTGCCGGATCAGCAGCGGGCGCTGCAACTCGCTGGCGATGTGTTCGGCCAGAGCAGTCTTGCCCGTGCCCGGCGCGCCATGAAAACACAGCGTGCCATGGCCGCGGCGGCGCAGCGCTTCGATGATCTTCGGCATCTCGAAACGCGACTCGACGTTGAGCAGCGACAAATCGTAGGTGGTGACGACGCGGCGCGCACCGGCTTGTTTGCGCGATTGGCCGAGCGCCTTGTCGGCGTTGACGAGCTGGCGCTCGATCATTGCTTCGGCCGTGCTGCCCTCGCCCGCGGCCAACTTTGCAAAGCGCACTGCCGTGCGGATCTGCGCGGGGGTCAGCCCGCGCCGCTCGGACAGGCGCTGCGAAAAACCTTCGCTGACTTCGACGCCCGCCAACGACCGTGCCACCAGCGCTTCACGCGCGCCCGGCGGCGGCGACTTCAACTCGAGGTGGTACTGGAAGCGGCGCCGAAACGCCGGATCGATCTGCTCGATGCGGTTGGTCACCCAGACCACCGGCACCGGGTTGGTCTCCAAGATCTGATTGACCCAGGCCTTGCCGCTGACGCTCGACGACGGCGCCGCATCGGTCGCGTCCATGCGCGCCAGCAACTGCGCCGCGTCGGCAGAAACAGGAGGAAAGACATCTTCGACTTCATCGAACAGCAGCGCCACGTTCGGGCTCGCCTTCAAAAACACCTGGCTGATCTGCAGCGAGCGATAGCGGTCGCGGCCGTTCAGCGAGTTGCCGTCGCGGTCGGCGTACTCGACTTCGAACAGCTCGAGGTTGGCGGCCTGCGCGCAGACGCGCGCCAGTTCGGTCTTGCCGGTGCCCGGCGGGCCGTAGAGCAGCACGTTGACGCCGGCGGCTTTGCTCGCCACCGCATTGGCCAGCAGCGTCGTCAGCACCTTCACATCGTCGGCGACGAACGCGAAGTCGGTGGGCGTGAGTTCGCTCTTCGCCGACGGCCGTGTGAACACCGCCATCAACTCGGCCGGCGCTTTGTACTCGCGCATCAGCACCGGCGGCAGCTGTTCGCTGACCTTCATCAGGTCGGCCAGGTCGGTGATGTTGTGCTCCGAGATCAGGTTCTCGACCATGCCGGTGCGCTCCAGGCGCGAGCCGGCGCGCAGCGCTTCGGCGACCTCCTGCTCCTTGACGCCGGCAACGTTGGCGATCGCCGCATAGGCTTCCTGCGCACTGCCGACCTTGAATTCCACGAGCAGGCCACGCAGTTCACGCTGGTAGCGCGCCAGCGTGCCGTAAAGCAGCAGCGCGCGCTCGGCGGCGTTCAATTGCAGCAGGCCGCCGAGCGCCTCGATATTCTTCTGCACCAGCGTCGATTCTTTTTTCAGCGAGCGCTCGAGCCATTCCGACGTCGCACCGAGCACGGTCAGCAAGTCTTTCGGCGCGTCCTTGACGTACTCGTCGATATAGAAGAACAGCGTGCCTTCTTCATACGGCCCGCGCCAGGCGCCATGGCGTTGCACGAAGGCCTCGTCGGTCAGCGCATCGTGGCCGGCCCATTGCGGGTTGTCCTTGCAGCGCCGGCCGAGGAACTCGCGCACGCGCTTCAACACCGGCGCCGGCCAGGCGAGATGCCGGCCGGTGAGCGCCAGCAGGTTCGACCAGTCGCGGCGCAGGTTGAAGCGGCCGGCGTTCTTGAGGGTGAGTGCGAGCACGAACTGCGAGCACATGCGGTCGAGCACCGGCGCCTCGCGCAAAGCGGGCGAAGCGATCACGGCGGCGGCGCGGCTCTTGGCGTTCATGCAATCCCTCGAAGGAACCAGAGATCATGTTCACGCCATCTTGGCGTGGCAATCGCGCCGGGGCAAGCCCCGCGAACGCTACAAAGTTGTCAGTGCAAAACCACCGGTTGCTGCGCCATCGCGCCGTAGCGGCCGATGTACTCGTCCAACTCTTCTTCGCTCGGGCCGGTTTTGATCAACGCATCGACGCCGGCCTTGAACTGTGCCGCCAGCGCGCCGTCGATGAAGATCTCCTTGCGCGCGAACTTGTCGACGATTTCGTAGCCGCCGCGCGCCGGCAGGTGCTCGTGCGCCTGCGTGTCGAATTGAACGACGGCGAACTGGTCCGAGTTGTAGAGCATGAGCATGCGTTAGGCCTCCAAGACGCCACTTGAGCCCTGCAACGCAAAAATCAAGGCCCGGTTGACCCCGCCTGGAGTTGCAGCTCCAACGGTGCGCCACCGTCAGGCTGCGATAGCACGGCGCGCAAGGGGATGTGTCCCCGCGCCGGGTCGAGCCAAATCTCGACCTGCACGTCGCGCGGCTTTCTGGCCTCGCGCACCAGCTTCAATGCGGCGGTGTCGCCGACGCGCTCGGCGCCGATGACGTTGAAGGTCCACACATCGGCGCCGCCGCGCGCGCCGATGACCATCAGCACGACGCTGGCGCCGGCGCCGAAGCGCTGCGGCGCGGCTTCGATGACGGCCGGCAGTTGCACCATCCACGACAGGCGGTCCTGCACGCCGGCGATCAGCGGCAGCTCGTGCGTCGGCCCGGAGAAAGTGATCTTGCCGGCGTCGCGCTGGAAGTTGGCGGCCTGGCTGTCCTTGCCGCGGCGGCGGATGACGAAACGATCGGGCGCGATGCCGGCGTTGTCGAGGGCGCCCGTGCTGACCCAGTCGAGCACGGTGATGCCGGCGATGAAACCTTCGAGCTTGATCTCGTAGCGCTGCTGCTCGTTGGGCTGCCAGCTCAACACGGCGTCGCCGCTGGCGATGCCACGCGCCAGTTGGTAGCGCCAGGTGCCCGGCGGCGGCAAGCGTGTCGCATACACCGGCACGTCGATCGCGGGTGCGGCCGGCGGCTCGCTCGCAGCGACTGGTTCGGCCGCCGGCGCCGACGGCGCGGGCTCGGCAACGGCAGCGGCGATCACCGGCTCCGGCAGCGGTGCTGGCACTGCCGACGCGGCCGGCTTGGGTGGCGGCGGCATGCGCGCCACTTTGTGCGGCGCCTTCGGTGCCACCACGGGCGGCGCGGGCACCGTCTCCACCACGGCGGGCAGCGTTGGCGCCGGCATCGTCACGCTGCGCACGTTGAGCACAGGCGCAGCAGCAGCAGGCTCTTCCGGATCGACCCACGCCGGCCCGAGCGACAACAGCAGCAGCCAGTGCAGCGCCAGCACGGCCACGCCCGCCAGCACGAAAAACAGCCAGCGCCGCGAGAGGTTGGGAGGAAGGACCGACAATTGCGGCACGATGAAACTCGCCACGTTCAAGGACGGATCGCGCGACGGCCAACTGGTCGTCGTCTCACGCGATCTCACGACGGCGCATTTTGCGACCGGCGTCGCCACCCGCCTGCAACAGGTGCTCGACGACTGGAACTTCCTGTCGCCGCAGCTGCAGGACTTGTACGTGACGCTCAATCAAGGCAAGGCGCGCCACGGCTTCGAGTTCGTGCCGTCGCTGTGCAGGGCACCGCTGCCGCGGGCCTGCCAATGGGCCGACGGCTCGGCCTACATCAACCACGTTGAGCTGGTGCGCAAGTCACGCAAGTCCGACGTGCCGGAGAGTTTCTACACCGACCCGTTGATGTACCAGGGCGGCAGCGACGACCTGCTCGGCCCGTGCGACGACGCGCCGTTTGCGAGCACCGATTGGGGCATCGACTTCGAGGCCGAAATCGCGGTCATCACGGCCGATGTGGCGAGCGGCGTGACGCCGGATCAGGCGTTGGAAGGCATCCGCCTCGTCATGCTGGCCAATGACTGGAGCCTGCGCCATTTGATTCCCAACGAACTCGCCAAAGGCTTTGGTTTTTTCCAGAGCAAACCAGCAACCGCGTTCAGCCCGGTCGCGGTGACGCCGGATGAGCTCGGCGACGCCTGGCAGAGCGGCCGCGTGCATTTGCCGATGCACGTGAGCTGGAACGGCAAGAAGGTGGGGATGTGCGACGCCGGCCCGGAGATGACATTTCACTTCGGCCAGTTGATCGCGCACCTGTGCAAGACGCGCCGCGCCCGCGCCGGCTCGATCATCGGCTCGGGCACGGTGAGCAACAAGGACTGGAGCAAGGGCTACTCGTGCATCGCCGAGAAGCGCTGCATCGAGACGATCGAAGACGGCGCGCCGAAGACGCCGTTCATGGCCTATGGCGACACGGTGAAGATCGAGATGAAGGGCCAGGACGGGCAATCCGTCTTTGGTGCGATCGAGCAGAAAGTTGTCGCGGCCCGATAGCCCTCAGCGCTTCTTCTTAGCGGCCGCCTTCTTCGCCGGTGCGGTTTCGTCGCGCGGCACCAACGCTTCGGACAAGCCGACAAGCACACCGCTGGCCATCGCCGCATAGCTCTCGGCCAGGGCGCTGGCCGCGCGCACGCTCGCGCTGCGCGTCGTGCGGATCGCGGTCTGCATCTGCTCGGCGAACTCCTCGACCGTCTTGGCCGCGCTCGATCCCGACAGCGTGCCGCCGGCCTGCAGCTTTTCCATGGCCTGCTGCCACGGCGCGGCCATTGGGCCGGCAGCCGCCGCGGCTTTCTTGACCGCGCCGATCAACAGGCCGTCGAACTTGTCGAGCTCGTCGAGCGCTTTCTTCAGATGCGTTTCGCGCAGATCGACGCCACGATCGGCGAACTGCTGCAGCGCCGCCTGGTTGGCCTGCACCGCCTTGACCAGCGCCGCGTCCATGCCGGCCACCGCCTTGTCGAGCAGGCCTTCGACGGCGTCGGCGCCGAGGGGGCTCTTGGCCGCGCCGATCGACACCGCCTTGGTCACCGCGTCGAGCGACGAGCGGATGTTGGCCAGCGTCAGCTCGCGGCCGCGCAGCGCGGCCAGCGTGGCCTCGGTCACGGCTTTCTGCACGCGCGCGCTCGACGTCGCGCTGGCGGTCTCGAACATCGAGATCAGGGCATCGGGATCGAAGGTGGCCATCGGGTGCTCCTCGTCGCTGAAGACATGTGGAGCCGTGATGCTCGCACCGCGCGCGGGCGAGCGCAACGGAAAAGAGTTCGATGGTGGTAGGCCGTGCTGGGATCGAACCAGCGACCAAAGGATTATGAGTCCTCTGCTCTAACCGACTGAGCTAACGGCCCACGCTGGCGATTCTAGGTTTGGCATGCAGGACGGCCCCGCGCTCGCTACGATCACGGCTCTCGTTCCGATCTCAGAAAGGCCGCCATGAAAGCCGACACCATCCTCGCCACCATCGGCGACACGCCGCACATCCGCATCAACCGCCTGTTCCCCGCCGGCCGCGAGGTCTGGATCAAGTCGGAACGCGCCAACCCCGGCGGCTCGATCAAAGACCGCATCGCGCTGTCGATGGTCGAAGCCGCCGAGCGCTCGGGGGCGCTGAAACCCGGCGGCACGATCATCGAGCCGACCTCGGGCAACACCGGCATCGGCCTGGCCATGGTGGCCGCGGTCAAGGGCTACAAGCTCGTGCTCGTCATGCCCGACAGCATGAGCGTCGAGCGGCGCCGCCTGATGCTGGCCTACGGCGCGACGTTCGAGTTGACGCCGCGCGAAAAGGGCATGAAGGGCTCGATCGCGCGCGCACAGGAACTGGTTGCCGCCACGCCCGGCGGCTGGATGCCGCAGCAGTTCGAGAACGAGGCCAACATCGAGGTCCATGTGCGCACCACCGCCGAGGAGATCGCACGCGATTTCCCCGAAGGCCTCGATGCGCTGATCACCGGCGTCGGCACCGGCGGCCACATCACCGGCTGCGCGATGGTGCTGAAGAAACGCTGGCCGAAGCTGAAGGTCTTCGCCGTCGAGCCGTCCGCCAGCCCGGTGATCAGCGGCGGCCAGCCGTCGCCGCACCCGATCCAGGGCATCGGCGCCGGCTTCGTGCCGAAGAACCTGCACACCGCGCTGCTCGACGGCGTGATCCAGGTCGAAGCCGAAGAAGCGCGCGAGATGGCGCGCCGCTGCGCGCGCGAAGAAGGCATGCTGGTCGGCATCTCCAGCGGTGCGACGCTG
>JANMHY010000148.1:0-1722 GCA_031375525.1 Burkholderiales bacterium | reverse complement strand
GCGCCGAGGAACCCCCCGGACGCGGCATCTCCCCCTAGGACGTGAGGTTCACACGCAAACCCGCCTTGCTCTTTTCGATGTGGTCACTTGACCCCGAGTTGGCGGTTGATCCACCACTGCTGCGCGATCGACAGGATGTTGTTGGTCAGCCAGTACAGCACCAGGCCGGCGGGGAAGAAGAAGAACATGACGCCGAAGATGAGCGGCATCATCCACATCATCTTGGCCTGCATCGGGTCGGCCGGCGCCGGCTGCAGCCAGACCTGGAACAGCGACGACAGCGTCATCAGCAGCGGCAGCACGAAGAACGGATCAGGCGCCGACAGGTCATGGATCCAGGCGATCCACGGCGCGTTGCGCATTTCCACCGACGACAGCAGCACCCAGTACAGCGCGATGAAGAACGGCATTTGCGCCACGATCGGCAGGCAGCCGCCGAGCGGGTTGACCTTTTCTTCGCGGTAGATGCGCATCATCTCCTGCTGCATCAGCTGCGGCTTGTCCTTGTAGCGCTCGCGCATGTCGGTGATGCGCGGCGCCAGCGCCTTCATCTTGCCCATCGAGCGGTAGGCGCTGGCGTTCAACCAGTAGAAGGCGATCTTCAGCAGCACCACCAGCGCGACGATCGACCAGCCCCAGTTGCCGAGCAGCTTGTACAACTGGTCGAGCACCCAGAACAGCGGTTTAGCCAGCACGGTGAACCAGCCGTAGTCCTTGACCAGCTCGAGGCCGGGCGCCATCGCTTCGAGGTTCTTTTCTTCCTGCGGCCCGGCAAACAACGTGGCCTCGTGGGCCTTGCTGGCGCCGGGGGCGAGCTCGCCCAGCGGCAGCACCATCTGCACCGCATACAGGTTGGCGCCGACCTTCTGCGTGCGGAACTCGCGCGGCGTGCCGTCGGGCACCAGCCACGCCGACGCGAAGTAGTGCTGCACCATCGCCACCCAGCCGTCGTTGGCGCTGATGACGTGGCTGGCCTTGCCGTTCTCGATGTCCTTGAAGGCGATCTTTTCGTACTTCTTGGCCTCGGTGAAAACGGCCGGGCCGGTGAAGGTGAAGTACCACTTCGACTCGCCGCGCGCCGGGTTGCCGTCGCGCTCCAGGCCGAGGTAGAGCTGCGGCGTCACGGCAGCGCTGCCGTTGTTCGTCAGTTCGTGCTTGACGCCGATCTGGTAGCTGCCGCGTTTGAAGGTGTAGGTCTTGGCGAGCTTGACGCCGCCGTCGCCCAGCGACTCGAAACGCAGCGCGAGTTCGTTGCTGCCGGCGGCCAGCGTCGTCGGGCCGTCCACGCGCCTCATCGCGCTCCAGTGGTTGGGCAGCGTAACGCCGGGCTGCGCGGTGATGAGGCCGCTTTGCGCCTTGTACACACGCTCGGCGCTGCGGTCGAAGAGCACGACCTTGCGCTGGCGGTCCTCGGCATCCGCTTGCTGGAGGAGCTCCAGGCGCACCAGGCTGGCGCCGACGCTGTCGAAGGTGGCCTTGACGAGTTCGGTGGTGACGACGGTTTCTTCGCCAGCCGCTGCGGCAGCAGGCGGCGTTGCCGCAGCGGCAGTCGCCGCGGGCGCCGCGCCGGGCGCAGCAGCGGCTGCTGGAATGCCAGTTTGTGGCGTCGCCGCGGGCACGCTGGCTCCGGACGGTGGTGCGCTGGCCGCCACGCGCGGCGGTGTCGGCGAGAACCACGACGGCTGGCCGGTGTGTTTGTTCCAGGCGTCCCACAAGAAGACG
>JANMHY010000145.1:0-4676 GCA_031375525.1 Burkholderiales bacterium | reverse complement strand
CTATGCAGTAGTTGCTGTCGCCCTTGTAGCCTTTGTACGCGGTGGGCTGTCCATCGGCGTCGAGGCCGTGCCGCTCGCTCGCTTTGGCGTCCGCCATCCGAATCACGGCGAGCTTCTCAACCACTTGCACGCGCCGGACGCCGTGCTCCCGCCGCAGTTGCTCGACACGCGCCGCGAACTCCTTGCCCGCCAGTCCCGCAGTGCGTTCCAGCAGCCACTGCTTGAGCTTGTCGTCGGCGAGGGTCTTCTTCTCGATGTCGGCCGAGCTCTTAAAGCTGTCGAGCATCATCCGATGCACCACTTCACCATCGGGGCGCAAGCCATAGGCCGTGTCGTTGTGCAGCGCACCTTCGTGGCCGTGGTCGGGCTTGTGGCTGACGATGAGATGAGCCGCGACACGCGCCACATGCTCACGATAGGTCGGCCAAGGCAATGGCATTTCCTCTACCAGTCGGTCGAGGTGCGCCAAGCGGGCATCTGCGCTTGCCTTGGAGAAGCGTTGCAGCAAGCCTTGGTCGGTCACGCCGATCACCGCGGCGTCGATCGCATGGTGGCGGTGGTCATCACGGTTCTTGTCGCCGCTCAATGAGAGCACTTTGTTCAGGCCGAACTTGCCGCGCAGCAGGCGGGGCAAATCAGCGACAGGTACTCCTTCGCAATGCGCGACAGGTAGGCGGTGTCGGTGAGCGCGCGTGCGAGAAAGTCCTTGTCCTCGCGCAGCCAACGCTGGTAGCCGTCGGATGCGAAGCGCTTGGCCTTGTCCTTGGGCATCAGCGCCGCCCGTTGCAGGATCGCGTCGTAGTCGTAGCCAGAGGGCGAGTGGCCAAAGGCTTCGAAGGGTGGGCGGTTGCCTTTGTCGCGATTGGCGCGCCGCAGCGCGACGAGTTTGTTGTTGAGGCTATCGTCCAACGTCATCGAGAACGGCAGGATGTGGTCGATCTCCACCTCCGCCGAAAACAGCATCGCCATGCTGATCTGATCACCGGTGTAGGGGCAGCGCCGGTTGGCGACGTCAATTGGATTGAGTTCGTGCCATAGGCGCATGCGCTGAAGGTCCTGTGCCGATACATCGCGCGCGCCGCGGCCCGGCAACTCCTTGATCTGCTGGCGCCAGATGTCGTTCTGCGCTTGACGATCCGCTTGGCGCAGGTGTTCGTCCTTGCGTTGCTGCTGACCCTGCTTGAGTTCACGCGCCACTTCAACCACGACCTCTGAGGGGTGACCGTAGCGTGCGACCAGGCCGTTGACCACCTTGCGCAACTCGTTCAAGCCAATGTGAACCGTCGGGTTGGCGATGCGGCCGAAGCGCTTCTCCTGTGGATCGTCGTCCTTGGCCTTCGGATCGGCGAAGCCGACATGGCGTTGCAGTGGTTCGCCGTAGTAGGGCAGTTCGAGCATCACTTCACCGGTCTGCTCGGCGTGCGACAAGGCGCTGTGACTTTCGAAGCCGGCGCGCGTGACAGCCACGTCGTAGGTCACGACATCTTTTTCGAGATCCGGCAGCACTCGGGCCAGAGCGGCGCGGCTGAGGTTGCCAAAGCCCTCTGCCAAGCCGGTATCGGCAATCCGCTCAGCGCGCGCTTCATCAACGCCTGTGTGCTCGACCAGCCACGCCACGAGCGCCGATTCGCTGGCGTCATTGAGCAGGTGATCGACGATGCTGTCTTGCGTGGCGAGATCGAACTCACGCCAGCGATCAGCGAACAAGTCTTCGTCTGCCAAGATCTTTGCGGTGGAGTTGCCTTTGAGCCGGTCGCGTTTGACATCTTGAAGGTTGAACTTCGTCGTGCCCGGCAGCTTGATGGCTTTGAGCATGCGCGTGAAAGTCACGTCGCCTTGATCCAGCAGGCCCGCTAATGTGTCGCGTTGCGCCAGGGTCAGTGCAACCTCTTGCAACCCCGGCGTCATGAGCCGCAGGTTGTTCAGCTCCTGGTACATGCGAAAGCGTTGCGTACTCGGCAGAGCGAGCGCTGCCCGCTCCTCGGTGGGCATCAAGGTGCAGCGCCCAGGCCGCACGGGTCTAAGCGGGCGCTGGTGCAGCAGGATGTCGCGCAGCTCATCGCGCTTGGCGTCGGAAAACGTCGTCGACTCGAACGCAGCCTGCGCTGACCACAGACGATCAAACTCATCAGCGACCATGGCGCGGTCAACGTACAAGTCATACGCCTTGTCCTTGACCGTCTTGCCGCGCAGCCGCGCCCTGACGCTCTGGCGCGTAAAGTGACGCTTGGCCAGCCACTCCCCGACGGTGCGCGAACCTTCGGCGGCCAAGGTCTCACGCAACTTGCGAATGGCGGTCTTGAGCAGGCCGCTGTCGTTGTCCTTCTTGTCGGTCTTGCGGTTGCTCTGGAAGCCGCGCCGCTGGTTCAGGTGGAACAGCGCGCGGCCGAACTGGGCGAGTGTCAATTGTTTGTCGAGACCGTCGCTGCGAAGCTGGTAAGGATCGAGCGTGACCAGCGCTTTGCGCGCTGCTTCGTCCTGCGGCCAGAACCCCAGGCTCAGCAGCGCGGCCTGCAGACGCGCCTTGCGCTTGAGCAGGCGGTCGCGCCTGCGCCGCATCGCGCGGGCTTGTCTGCGCGTGGCCGCCAGCGAGGTGCCGACCTCACCTTTGCCTCGCGCCGGCTCGCGGCCATCCGGGAAGATGCGCACGCCGGCGCGAATCACGGCCACCGGCTGCGGTGGCTGGTCGGCATCGAGGCGAATCAGACACCAGCCGATCGAATTCGTGCCGATGTCCAGCGCGAGCCTGTACTTCATGCGCGGCAGCATCGCGCCTCCTTGTTTTGCGTTCTTGGAGGCGCTATCCTGCCATCCGTTCGATGCTCGGGATATGGGCTCTGTCCGCTAACAAGCTGAAAGATGCACCAAATGGAAAGGCCGCTATATGCGGCCTTTCGTCTTTGTGGGGCTACGGTTCTTTGGCATCACCGATCAATCGATCGCAGGGAACTCAGTTGTGCGATGAGGGCGGGCAGATCGCGTTGCACGGTTTCCCAGACGATGGCCATGTCGATATCGAAGTAGCCGTGTGCGATGCGGTTGCGCATGCCGCGCATGGCACTCCACGGCAGGGCGGATGCCGGGTCAGGAAGTCGGGCTCGTCGACCTGTAGCCGGTTGACCGTTTCACCGATGACCATCAGGTTGAGGACCACGGCCTGCTGCGTTTTGCGGTCGAGTAGGAACTGGTCGCGCGACAAAACGCGCGCGTAGTCGGCTGCCAGGGTAGCCGACTCCAGCATGCGATCCAGATGCAGGGCCAGGCGCTCGCTCACAGCGGCGCCGCCTCGGCCAAAACTCTTTCGCGCAGCGCCAGCGGCAAGTCGCCCGGCGTCGCTACATCCACCGGCACGCCGAGCAATGCTTCGAGTTCAACTTGCAGAGCGCCGAGGTCGAACAACGTGGTGCCTCGCCGCGCATCGACCAAGAGATCGAGGTCACTGCCGTCACGGTCTCGCCCGTGCAGCACCGATCCGAAAACGCGCGGGTTGGCTGCGCGACAACTGCGCACGGTGTCGCGGACGCTGTCGCGGTGTTCGGCGAGGGCTGTGGATGGCTTCATGCGAGGGTATGCAGGACGCACGCATTTTGGCTCAGTCCCGCACTACCGGGCGCATCACTTGTACAGCGTCTGAGGCAGCCACAACCCGATCTGCGGCCAGATGTAGAGCAGCGCCAGCGCCAGGACCTGGATGCCCATGAACGGCATCATGCCGGCAAAGATCTGGTTCAGCGTCACATGCTTGGGCGACACGCCCTTCAGGTAGAACGCCGCCATCGCCACCGGTGGCGAGAGGAACGCGGTCTGCAGGTTCAGCGCCACCAAGAGGCCGAAGAACAGCGGGTCGACGCCGAACTTGGGCAGCAGCGGGATGAAGATCGGCATGAAGATGACGATGATCTCGGTCCACTCCAGCGGCCAGCCGAGGATGAAGATGATGAACTGGCTGAGCAGCATGAACTGCAGCGTGGTCAGTCCGAGTGACAGCACCCAGCGCTCGATCAGATCCTGGCCGCCCAGCAGCGCGAAGGAGGCCGAGAAGATCGACGAGCCGACGAACAGCCAGCAGACCATGGCGCTGGTCTTGGCGGTCAGGAACGAGGACTCCTTGACGATGCCGCCGAGGTCGGCCAGCGTCTTGCCCACCGCATTGCCGCTCTTGGCCTGCCGGGCCGCGATGTAGCGATAGGCGCCGGCCAGCAGCAAGCCGCCGAATGCGCCCACGGCGGCGGCTTCGGTGGGCGTGGCCAGGCCGAAGACGATCGAGCCGAGCACGGCGATGATCATCACCGCCAGCGGGAAGAACGAGGCCAGCAGCATCTTGAAGATCTCCAGCCGCTGCCAGCTCATCAGCCAGTTGACCAGCAGCAGGCCGGCCATGCCCAGGCCGAACACGATCCAGTACCAGGTCGGGGCCGCAATCCGCTCGACGGCGCTCACCGCTGCCGGCGCAGCGGAGGCGACGCTCGCCGCGCCAACGGCCGGCGGTGCGGCTGCGGGTAACGCCGCCGCGCTTGGCTCTGCGGGTGGCTCCTTGAGATCGGTGCTTTCTTTCGGCGGTTCCTGCAGTCCGCCTTCTTCCTTGGGTGGCTCCTGCAGGCCCGAAGGCTCTGCTGCCTTGTCGTCGCTGGCGACCGACGAGCCGCCCGATTGCACCAGGCCGGTCGTGTCGACCG
>JANMHY010000114.1:0-2814 GCA_031375525.1 Burkholderiales bacterium | reverse complement strand
CGGCGCTCGGGGTCACGCGAGTCGGTGGTGGCTCCCATGTGACGGTGATCGGCGCACCATCCGCCGCCATCAACAGGCGGCCGGCGATCGCTTCGACTCCCTTCGTCGCGATGACGCGCACCAGCGATTCCGACTCGGTTGATCCACCGAGCACACCGTGCAGCCGCCACGGGCCACCAGGAAGCACGCGGACGGCGATCGACTCACCGGCGAGCGGTACGACATCGAACAGCATGACCGCTCGCGGACCCGCCATGACCACGCGTGGCGGGCGCACATCACCGCCCTTGTCCATCGCGCGCGTTGCTCCGTCAAGTTCGATCGAGACATCGGTTGGCATTGGTGCTGTTGTACCTGCCAGCACGATGACGATCGTGCGCGACGACCTCCTCGGCCAGGCGATGCCGGTCACGCCGTCGGCCTTCGACTTCGCCACCGTCGCCGAGAACGAGTCGATGTACAACACGCCGCCGACGTATGCGATCTACATCGCCGGCCTGGTCTTCCAGTGGCTGAAGGACCAGGGCGGCCTCGCCGCGATGGCCGAGCGCAACCGCGCCAAGGCCGCGCTGCTCTACGACTTTCTCGACGCCAGCAGCTTCTTCACCAGTCCGGTGCAGCGCGATTGCCGCTCGCTGATGAACGTGCCTTTCAAGTTGAAGAACGACGCGCTCGACGCTGCCTTCCTCAAAGGCGCTGAAGCGAAAGGCATGCTGCAGTTGAAGGGCCATCGCTCGGTCGGCGGCATGCGCGCGTCGATCTACAACGCGATGCCGGTCGACGGCGTGAAGGCGCTGGTGGCGTACATGAATGAGTTCGAGAAGTCGCATGGCTGAGCCCTTCAAGATCCTGGTGTTGAACCAGATCGCCACGGTCGGCCTGAAGCGCCTGCCGCACGAGCAGTACGCCGCCGGCAAGGACGTGACGAACCCCGACGCGATCCTCGTCCGCTCGGCCGACATGCATGCGATCGACATCCCGGCAAGCGTGCGTGCGATCGCGCGCGCGGGGGCCGGCACCAACAACATCCCGGTCAAAGCGATGAGCGCGCGCGGCGTGCCGGTGTTCATCGCCCCGGGCGCGAACGCGAATGCGGTCAAGGAGCTGGTGCTGGCCGGCATGCTGATGGCGGCGCGCAACCTGCCCGGCGCGCTGCGCTTCGTCAGCAGGCTCGACGCCGCCGATGCGCAGATGGATGCGCGCGTCGAAGAAGGCAAGAAGGCCTTCGCCGGCTTCGAACTCGCCGGCCACACGCTGGGCATCGTCGGCCTGGGCAAGATCGGCTGCCTGGTGGCCGACGCGGCCATCAAGCTCGGCATGAACGTGCTCGGCTATGACCCGGACATCACCGTCGATGCGGCGTGGAGCCTGCCGTCGCAGGTGCGGCGCGCGACCAGCGTCGCCGAAGTGCTGAAGTCGAGCCACTTCGTGACGCTGCACGTGCCGCTGGTGGACGCCACGCGCCACCTCGTCAACACCGACAACGTCGGCACCATGCGCAGCGGCGCCGTGCTGCTGAACTTCTCGCGCGAAGGCGTGGTGGACAACGCGGCCGTGCTGTCGTCGCTGGAGCGCAAGCACCTCGGCTGGTACGTCTGCGATTTTCCGCACGCATCGCTCAACGCCCAGCCGCATGTGCTCGCGCTGCCGCACCTGGGCGCGTCGACGCGCGAGGCCGAGGACAACTGCGCGGTGATGGTGGCAGACCAGTTGCGCGACTTCCTCGAGCACGGCAACGTGGCGCGCAGCGTCAACTTCCCCGAAGTCTCGATGCACCGCGAGTCGCGCTGGCGCGTGGCCATCGCCAACGCCAACGTGCCCAACATGCTCGGCCAGATCTCGACCGCGATGGCCAACGCTGGCCTGAACATCCACAACATGGTCAACAAAAGCCGCGGCGAAGTGGCCTACACGCTGGTGGACGTGGACAGCGCGGTCGATGCGGCCGTCCTGGCCCGGCTGCAGGCAATCGACGGGGTTTTGTCGGTACGCTACTTGCCGTCAGACTGAAAGAGTACGTACACTCGCCGCATACTTTCCTGAACTGAAAGGAGCGTGTGCGATGGAAGCCACCGTGGCCGAACGCGGCCAGATCACCTTGCCCAAGGCCGCGCGCGACGCGCTCGGGCTGACCAAGGGCATGAAGCTGAAGATCGAAGTCGAAGGCGGCCGCATCATCCTGCGCAAGGACGTGAAGGACGCCCTGTCGCGCCTGCGCGGTCTCATCAAGCTGCCCCCCGGCGTGACCACCGATGACGTGATGCGCGAGTTGCGCGGCCGCGCGCCGGGCGACCCGTACCCGCCGCCCGACGACAAGATCAAGGTGCGGGCCAGATCCAAATCCGCCCCCAAGGCCAGGAAGTGATTGCTATCGACAGCTCAGTGCTGATCGATCTGATTGGCGAGGACGCCCGCGCGGCGTCTGCCGAGGAAGCCGTTCGCAGCGCGCTCGCGCACGGCCCCGTGGTGGCTTGCGATGTGGTCATCGGCGAAGTGGTGGCAGGCCTGGGCAGCGGATCCATCCTGCTCGACGCACTCGACGAATCGGGCATCAGCTTCGCGCCGCTCGAATTGCGCGCTGCCGTGCGCGCCGGCGAGATGCAGCGCCGATACAGGGAACGTTTGCTCGCCGGCAAGGCGCCGAATGCCGTGCCGCGCTCGGTGCCGGACTTTCTGATCGGCGCGCATGCCTTGCTTCAGTGCACCGGCCTCATCACCCGCGACGCTGGCTTCTTCCGCGACTACTTCAAGGGACTCAAGGTCATCGTTCCGAAAGCCTGAGCCTTGAACAACCCGTCACACCGGCAGCACGTC
>JANMHY010000103.1:0-3873 GCA_031375525.1 Burkholderiales bacterium | reverse complement strand
GGCCTCACCGCCACGCCGTACCACGCGCATGTGCCGAGCTTCGGCGAGTGGGGTTTCGTGATGGCTTCGCGGCGGCCGGTGCGAACCGACGTCGAGCCGCCCACCGGGCTGCGTTTTCTCACGCGCGATGGGCTGCCGTCGATGTTCCAGTTTCCGCCGGACATGGCGCGTGTGCCGGCACAACCGAACCGCCTCTCGGAGCAGCGCCTGGTGCACATCTTCGAAGAGGAATGGGGACGCGTGCATCAATGAACGTTCAGTTGACGCGACGGGGCTTTCTGGCTTCGAGCGCACTCGCTGCGTGCAGCGCGCCGGCGACGCCGGCGTGGCAAGGCGGCTGGGTCGGCGACGCCCCTGAGCGCGGCCACCGACTGCGCAACACGAGTGCGTTGCCGCCACCGGCGGTGCAGCGCAAGGCGGCTCTGCTGATCGTCGGCGCCGGCATCGGCGGACTCGCTGCGGCACGCGCCGCCATGCGCGCCGGCATCGACGACATCGCCGTCTTCGACCTGCACGACGCACCCGGCGGCAACAGCCGCGGCCACACGCTGGCCGGTGTGCCGTGCCCGCTCGGCGCGCACTACCTGCCGCTGCCCGGCGAGGCTGCGCGTGAAGTCAGCGAGTGGCTGCACGAGATCGGTGTGGCTCGTCACCAACTGGGCCGCACGGTGTACGACGAGCGTCAGCTCTGCCACAGCCCGCAGGAGCGGCTGTTCTTCGAAGGCACCTGGCACGATGGCCTGCTGCCGCCGGCAGACAGCGGCTCGACGACGCAGAGGCAGTACCAGCGCTTCGCCGAGCACATCACCAAGTCCCAGCGCGAACTCGGCTTTGCAATGCCGACGCAGCGCGCGCCTTGGACGGCCGCGCATGCCGCACTCGATGCCATCACGTTCTCTCAATGGCTGACGCGCGAGGGCCTCGACGACACGCGCCTGCGCTGGTACCTCGACTATTGCTGCCGCGATGACTACGGTGCCGACGCCGGCACCGTCTCCGCCTGGGCCGGGCTGCACTACTTTGCCAGCCGGCACGGATTTCATGCCCCCGGCGATGCGGATGCCGAACGCGACGCCGTGTTGACCTGGCCCGAAGGCAACGCCCACCTTGCCCGCCGCCTCGCCGCGCCGCTGGGCGAGCGATGGCATGCCGGCTGCGTCGCCACGCGTGTGGCGGTCGAACGCCATGGCGTCAGCGTCGACCTGTGGAACGATGTGCAGCAGCGCACCGAGCGCTGGACGGCGCCGCAGGTGGTGATGGCGCTGCCGCTGTTCGTGGCAGCGCGCATCGTTGAGGCAGCACCCGAAGCGTTGAAGCAAGTCGCGGCCACATTGCGCTACGCGCCGTGGCTCGTCGCCAACCTGCACCTCCACAAGCCCCTGCTCGACCGCCCCGGTGCCGCACCGTCGTGGGACAACGTGAGCTACGGCAGTGCAGGCCTGGGCTATGTGAATGCGCAGCACCAGAGCTTGTCGCCGGCGCCGGGCGCGACAGTGCTGACGGCCTACCGGGCCTTGCCGCTGGCGCAACGCGCCGCGTTGCTCGATCAGCCGTGGCAGCAATGGGCGCGCACGGTGATCGATGACCTCGCCGCCACGCACCCGGATCTACCGGCGAAGGTGCAGCACATCGACCTCGCGCGCCACGGCCACGCGATGTCGATACCGATGCCCGGCGTGCGCGGCCATGCGGCCTTGAGCGCGCTGCGCGAGCCCTTCGACCGCCTGCACTTCGCTCACAGCGACCTGGCCGGCTACTCGGTGTTCGAGGAAGCATTCACCGCAGGCGATGCGGCCGGCCGCGCCGCAGCAGCCGCGCTGCACCGGCGCTGAGCGAAGACCCAATGAAAAGGGGCCTGCCGACTGGCAGGCCCCCACGAGGCGCCCGATACTTGGGGGCTTGAAGTGGTGTCAGTTGTTCGAGGGCGACGAAGGGAACACGTTGCCCACCTTTTCCGTGAACAGCCAGGTCTCGCCGCCCATGTACTGCAGCGTGATGCTGCTGTAGCGCTGGCCGATCAGTTGCTCCACTGTCGGATTGGCCACATACACCGGCGTCGATCCCTGCGTGGCAGGCCCGCAGGCGTAGACCATGTCTGGCCAATGTCGGAGGAAGTGCGCACGGTGTTGGCGTTGCCCACGACCACGACCTTCGAAACATCGGCAGACACGGCAATGCCGCGCCAACCGCTACCGAGCACGGTCAGGACGTTGTTGTCCCAGGTCTCGCCCCCATCGCTGGACAAGCGGATGGTGTCGCCAACGCCCGCAAAGACGGTATTGCCCGCCACGTCGGTCGCCAGAGGATTCCAGCCGGCGTTGCCCGAGCCCGTTGGGGTCCAGTTCGGCAAGGTGCCGATGATCCGGGTCGCGGGGTCGACCAGAATCTGCCCACGGGCAAGGTCGAGCACCCAGTTACCCGTGCCGACGTCGGTGATCGCGACGGCTTCTCCAACGCGCGGATTGGCGGGCAAGGTCAGTTGCACCGCACCGACGCTGTTGGTCACATAGCGCGTGTTGACCGACATCGCCTGCGTAGCGCCGGTGACCGTCACCAACGCCATGGCGCCCGATTGACCCGCAGCGCCCGCAGCGCCTCCAGCACCCGCAGCACCCGCAGCACCCGAGACACCCGAGACACCCGCCACGCCATTGCGCACTGCGCCCCCGCAGCGATCGCCTGGGTGGCAATCAACGCGGTTGTTCCGTCGCTGCCGTCACCGCCACCGCCACCGCACGCCGTGAGGAGCATTGCGCTGGTCAACGCAAGGCAAAGAGCATTCAACTTTGGGACTCATCGTTTTCCTTTACGGATTGGTTGGTGTTCACGCCTGGCGAAGATGCACAGCGCTCCTGCACTCATTTCAAGAGGCGGCCGAGTATCTGGAGCCCAGGGTGAATTCCGCAGTTCACTGGTTCAGGCTGGTTGCACCGCGTCGGCGCGACCCCTCCAGCGCCGTGACCATTTGCATGGCAACGACTTTGCGCTCGGCAATCTGGCGGGCTGCTCGGTATTCGAAGAGGCCTTCGCCGCGTGTGCTGCGGCCGGCCGCGAGCGTGCTACGCCGGTGACGCGCGCTGCAACTGCTGGCGAGCGATGCGCGCCGGCGCAAACACGACAACGAGCGCATCGAGCAGGCGCCGCGCGCGTTGCGAGTTGTCGGCGCTGAAGTTGCACACATAAGCATCGATCGTCACGCCGCTGATCTCGGGCCAGGTGTGCACGGCGAGATGCGACTCGGCGAGCAGGACCACGCCGGTGATGCCGCTTTGCCGATCGGCGTGCGGCTCAAACCGATGGAACAGCTCGCTGACCGCCAGCAGGCCCGCGTCGGCCACGGCGGCCAAACACAGCGCGCGCAAGGCGCCGGTGTCGGTCATCAATGCCGACGGGCCGGCGCAGTCGCGCAGATCGGCGGTCAGGTGAAGGCCTTGCATCGATCCGATTATCCGGTGGCGACGGCCGGCTCACGGCGAGCGAGCGTGAACAGCGCCCACCATTCGGCCGCGCCGAACGCCAGCGCCGACAGCACGAGCACGCTGCGAGCCGACAGCGCGCTGCCGATGATGCCGCCTGCTGCCGCGCCGGCCAGCGTAGCGCACTGGCCAATGCTGCGCAGACCGGCATCGACACGCGCCAGCCACGCCGCGCCTAAAGTTCGAGGCGCCTTCGGTGGCGATGACGCGAGACAGATCGCGCGAGATGGACATCGCCGGACTGTGTCGACGACGCCTGCGTCAGATCACCGCGCCTATCCCTGAACTTCCGGCCACTCGGTGTGGAAGGCCTCGCCCGCCGGCTTGTCGGTGCGCTCGTAGGTGTGCGCGCCGAAGAAGTCGCGCTGCGCCTGCAGCAGGTTGGCCGGCAAGCGCG
>JANMHY010000017.1:0-4101 GCA_031375525.1 Burkholderiales bacterium | reverse complement strand
AATTCAAGCATCGCCCTGCCCGCAGTGGGCACGGCCCCACCGACCGAACTGGACGGCATCTACAGGAAGATCTTCCTGCGCCTGATCCCGTTCCTGATGGTGCTGTGGATTCTGGCCTGGATCGACCGCGTCAACATCGGCTTCGTCAAGCTGACGATGCTCGACGACCTGAAGTGGAGCGAGGCGGTGTATGGCCTGGGCGCCGGCATCTTCTTCCTCGGCTACTTCTTCTTCGAGGTGCCGAGCAACCTGCTGCTGCAGAAGATCGGCGCCAAGAAAACCATCATGCGCATCACGATCGGCTGGGGCCTGACCAGCATCGCGATGATGTTCGTGACGACGCCGCAGATGTTCTATGCCCTGCGCTTCCTGCTCGGCGTGTTCGAGGCCGGCTTCTACCCCGGCATCATCTTGTACCTGACCTTCTGGTTCCCGAACGACCGCCGCGCCAAAGCCTTCGGCATGTTCATGTCGGCCTCGGCCCTGGCCGGCGTGATCGGCGGGCCGCTGGCCGGCTACATCATGACCTCGTTCAACGGCGTCAACGGCTGGCAGGGCTGGCAGTGGGTGTTCCTGCTCGAGGGCATCCCGTCGGTGATCGCCGGTTTTGTGACCTACTTCTATCTGACCGACAAGCCCGAACAGGCCGCCTGGCTGACGCAGCGCGAACGCGACCTCGTGCACGCCGATCTGGAGCGCGACGCCGCATCGCTCGGCCACCGCGAGCACAGCCTGCTGGCCTCGCTCAAGGATTCCAAGATCTGGCTGATGATCCTGATCTACTTCTGCATCATCGCGGCCAATTCGTCGCTGACCTTCTACGGCCCGACGCTGGTCAAAGAAGTCGGTTTCACGAGTCCGGTGGCGATCGGCTGGATCATGGCCGCAGCCTACCTGTGCGGCGCTGCCGGCATGATCTTGAACGGCATCCACTCCGACAAGCACCAGGAGGCGCGCTGGCACTGCGGCCTGGCGGCTGCGCTCGGCTCGGTGTCGCTGCTGGTGATTGCGCTGCTGCTCAAGACCAGCCCGCTGCTGACGCTGGTGATGCTGACGCTGGCCATCGTCGGCACGATGAGTGCCATTCCCGTGTTCTGGCAGATGCCCAACCGCTTCCTGTCGGGCACTGCAGCGGCGGGCGGTGTGGCGCTGATCAACTCGATCGCCAACCTGGCCGGTTTCGGCGCACCGTGGATGCTCGGCATCATCAAGACCTCGACCGGGCAGTTGACCAGCGGCCTGTATGTCGTCGCCGCGTTCGAGATCTGCGCGACGCTGCTGATCTTGAAGTTCGTGCCGCGCTTTCACAAGACGCCCGCGGCGCCCAAGGCCAGCTTCCACTGAGACCGCGATGACCTCAACCCCCTGTGCACTCGACCTCGCAGCGGTCAACGAGATGGACCGCGAGGCCTTCGTCGCCGCACTCGGCAGCAGCTTCGAGCATTCACCCTGGGTCGCCGACGGGGCCTGGCCAGAGCGGCCGTTCGCCAGCGTCGATGCCTTGCACGCGGCCCTGTTCGGCGTCGTGCAGCGCGCGCCACGCGAGACGCAGATCGCCTTCCTGTGCGGCCACCCCGAACTTGCCGGCAACGAGGCTCAGGCCGGCACGATGACGAGCGACTCGGTAGGCGAGCAGGCCAGCGCCGGCCTCGATGCCTTGAGCCGCGATGAGATCACCGAGCTGAGCGCGTTGAACGCGCGCTACCGCCGGCGCCACGGCTTTCCCTTCGTCGTCGCGGTGCGGCGCCACGCCAAGGCCGAGATCTTCTCGCTGCTGCGGCAGCGCATCGAATCCGACAGCGACAGCGAACGACACGAAGCACTGCGCCAGATCGCCGTTATCACGCGCCTTCGCGTCGGAGCCAAACTGGCGTCGTAACTGAACTCGGGAGACCCATCACATGATCCAGACCAGCCGTCGCCAATGCCTGAAGGGTCTGGGCACGCTTGCCGCTGCCGCCGCCGTGGCGTCGCCGCCGCGGGCCACCTGGGCGCAAGCGTCGCCGCGGCGCCTGCGCATGCTGCTCAACACTGCCTACTCCGGCCCGCAAGCCTGGTTGCTGCTGGCGCGCGACAACGGCCACCTGGCGCGCGAAGGCCTGGAGATCGACTTCACCACCGGGGCCGGCGCGTACACCGCGGCGCCGCGTTTGGTCGAGGGCAACTTCGACTTGGCCTATGGCGACGTCAACGCGCTGATCGAAGTGGCGGCGCAGCAGCGCGAGGCTGCGCCGGTGGGCGTGTTCATGATGTTCAATGCCTCGCCATCGACCATCGCGGTACGGGACGACGGCCCGATCGGCACGCCCAAGGATCTGGAAGGCCGCACGATCGTCGGTCACGCCAGCGACGTGGCCTTGCGCACCTTCGCCGCCTTCTGCAGCCAAGCCGGTGTCGATCGCTCGCGGGTGCGTGTGCAGACCTCCTTGGCCAGCATGCGCTCGATGGCCGACGACGTACTGCAGTCCAGCGACGTGCACGGCATGTTCGGCTACGTCAGCACCATCGTCGGTGCAACGGCAAGCGCCGGCCCCGCGGCGCTCGCCAAGCTGCGCTTCCTGAAGTACGCCGAGTTCGTGCCTGATCTCTACGGCAGCGTGCTGATGGCGTCGCGCCGCCTGCTGCGCGACGAGCCGGCCACGGTGGCGCGCGTGGTGCGTGCCTTCAATCGCGGCTTGGCCGACATGCTGCGCGAGCCGCAGGCCGGCATCGCGGCCGTGGCGCGCCAGGCTTCCGGCATCGACCGCGCGGCCGAACTGCTGCGCTGGCAGACCACGCTGGATGTCGAGATGGGACACGCCGACGGCCGCACGCGCGGCATCGGTGATATCGACGAGGCACGCCTCGCGCGCGCCATCGCGCTGATCGCCCGCAGCAACGAGCTGCCGCGCGTGCCGGCGCTGCATGAAGTCTTCGTGCGCGACCACCTGCCGCCGCCGGCCGAGCGCGTGAAGATCGGCGCAGCGCGCCCCAACTGAGCAGCCCTTGCAAGGGTGCCGAAAGAGTTCTCTCATGCCCGACTTCGATCGCCGCACGACGTTCGCCTTGGCCTGCGCCTGTGCCGCGCTGATGCTGTCGCCCGCGTCGGCCCAGGCGCGCCGCTTGCGACTGCTGCTCAACACCTCGCTGTCTGGGCCGGTGGCCTTCTTCCTGCTGGCGCAGGACCGCGGCTACCTGCGCGACGAAGGCCTGGACATGGTCTTTTCCAGCGGCGGCGGTGCGGCCGCGATCGTGCCGCAGGTTCAGCATGGCACCTACGACGCGGGCTACGGCGACCTCAGTGCCTTGATCGAGCGCATCGCGCGCGGCGAGCGCGACCAGGGGCCGGTGGCGATCTACACGACCTTCAACGTCGTGCCGTTCACGATCGCGGTGGCCGCCGACGGCCCGATCAAGGCGGCGAACGACCTCGAAGGCCGGCGCGTCATCGGCCACGCGGGCGACGCCGCCTTGCTCACATTCGACTTGTACGCACGCGCCGCCGGCATCGACATCGACAAGGTTGGCGTCGTGCGCTCGATGCAGGGCATGGGCGCGCAGGTGGCCGACATGCTCGGCGGCAGCGGCGCCGACGCGGTCTTCGGTTTCGTCAACACCATCATCGCGTCGGCAGCGCCGCTGGGCATCGACGGCCGCAAATCATTGCGCTTCCTCGACTTCGCCGAGCACCTGCCCGACATGTACGGCAACACGCTGTTCGTCACGCGCGAGCTGTACCGCGACGATCCGGTGGCGCTGCGCGGCATGGTGCGTGCGTTCAACCGCGCGCTGGCCGACACCGCGAAGGATCCCGACGCCGCGATCGACGCGCTGTCGCGGCATGCGCCGGGTGCCGACCGCGCCGTCAACCACGCTCGCCTGGTCGGCACGCTGAAGGGCGAAATGGCGCATCCGGAAGGCGCGCGCCTCGGCATCGGCGACATGGATGACGCGCGCCTGGCGCGCCTGATCGCGCTGATTGTCGAGACCAAGAAGCTGCCGCGGCTGCCGGCGCTGCGTGAGGTGTTCGACCGCTCGTTTCTTCCGCCCGAGGCGCAGCGCATTCGATCGCTGGCGCGCTGAGCGGCGACGCGCAAACCCGGCGCCTACAGGTGCTCGCGC
>JANMHY010001034.1:0-1765 GCA_031375525.1 Burkholderiales bacterium | reverse complement strand
GCGCCGAGTTCGGTCACGGCGGCGAGATCGCGCTGGCCGTCGCTGAAGAAAAAGCGGAAGCCGAACTTCTTCAACTGCTTGTCCATCAGGTGCGGCTTCAGGCCGAGCACGTTCTCGAAATAATGCGCGCCGATCTCGACGCTCGACTCGCCGACCTTGTGGCAGGCCTCGGGCACCGGGTGCGCGTGGCGCTCCAACACCAGCACGTCGAGGTCGGCGAAGCGGCGGCGCAATTGCAATGCCAGCGTCAGGCCGGCCAGGCCGCCGCCGAGAACGATCACGTCATGGGTTGGGGGCGGCGTGTGGCTCATGGGTACTGCTTTGAATAGGCTGAACACGATGATGCCTGAGCGCCAAATGCCGAGCACCGGGCAGGGACAGCGCCAGTGTTTGCTGGTCATCGACGGCCAGGCTCTCGAACAGCGGCAGCGCGTCGCTCATCGCATGGGTCTGTAGCGCTCGCGCGGTGGCGCTGCGCAACGCCGGTGGCGCCATGTCAGCGTCTGCGAGCTGCCAATGCAGCGTGCCCAGGCAAACGTCGCCGCGCTCGGGCGAGAGGACGAGCGCGACGCCGAGCAGCCCGCGGCTCGCATTGACATCGGCCAGCAGCCCGAGCGCTTCAGTGTCGTAGCCGACGAGCAGCACCGGCTCGTGCTCGCACGCGCAGTGCACGAGCGCTTCGAGCAGGCCGGCAGCAAAGCTGTGCCGGTGCGCCGAAACGGCGCTGCTCGACGCGCGGCAGCCGCTGGCAATCGCCCAGTACCCCGAGGCTGCGTTGTGCACCGAGTGGTGAAAGCGCGTCGGCGAGAGTTGCAGCGGTGCTTGCGCGAGCTGGCTGCACATCGCATCGGTGACGGCCAGGTCGCCATGCGCGGACGTGAACACGCTGGCCAGTTGCGATGCGTCGCGGCCGCTCGCTTGCACGGCTTGCTCGGCCACCTCGACGGCCAGCAGCACCGAGTCGCTGGCGCGGCGGCGCTCGTTGGCCGAGAGCAGGCTCGGATTCGGCTTCACGGCGGGAATGCATTCGCCGCCACGCACCGCAGCGCGCCACGCGTCCCAGCCCGGCGCTTGGCGAGCCCACAGCGCCGCGGCGTCGATGAAGACCGTGCGTTCGCCCGTCATGGCGCGCCCTTGTCGAAAATCAGCACGCTGTTGTTGCCACCGAAGCCGAACGAGAAGTTGGCGGCGAGCGGCACGTCCTTGCGCGCCGCTGCGGTCTGGAAGACCTCGCGGAACGCCGCCGGCAGCGCCGTATCCGCGGCCTGCGTGTGCGCGCTGCCGGGGCAGTGGCCATGCGCCAGCGCATGCAGGCAGACGATCGACTCGACGATGCCGGCCGCGCCCATCGTGTGCCCGGCGACGCCCTTGGTGGCGCTGGCATGCGTCGGCGCCGCGAAGTGGCGGCCGACGAGCGCGGCCTCGACCTCGTCGTTGCGTGCGCTCGCGGTGCCGTGCAGGTTGACGTAGCCGATCTCGTGCGCCGTCACGCCGGCGCGTGCCAGCGCATCGGTCAATGCACGCTCGGCGCCGAGGCCTTGCGGGTGCGGGCTCGACATGTGGTGCGCGTCGTTGGCCTCGCCCCAGCCGACCAGGCGCGGCGCGTGCGGCGCCGCTTCGACCCGCTGCAGCAGTGCAAAGCCCGCCGCTTCGCCGAGGCTGATGCCGGCGCGCTCGGCAGCGAAGGGCTGGCATGGCGCGGCGGACAGCAGGCCCAGCGCGTTGAAGCCATAGAGCAAACTGTTCGACAGTGCATCGACGCCGG
>JANMHY010001019.1:0-2375 GCA_031375525.1 Burkholderiales bacterium | reverse complement strand
CACGCAACGCAGCCTCCCAATCGACGCTGCCCCGCCCCGCCGCAGCACCGACGGCGACGATGTGTTCGAGCGCCGGGCATGTTGTCGACACCGCGAGCAGCGCATCGATCGCGCTCTCGTCGACGACGGCCACCCTGGCCTGGCTGTCGGCGAGCCGGTACTGCAAGGCCTCGGGCCCGAACAGCATCGACAGCGGCATCGCCACCGCACCGAGCGCGCTGGCCGCCATGTGCGCCACCGCGGTTTCGAAGCGTTGCGGCATGACGATGGCCACGCGGTCGCCGCGCGCCACGCCCAGCGCAGACAACGCCGCTGCACAGCGCAGTGCGGCATCGTGCAGCTCGGCGTAGCGGTGATGCACAACGACACCATGCTCGCTCTCGGCGACGATGGCCACGGCGCGCGGCGTCTGTCTCGCCCAGCGCGCGCAGCACGACTCGAACCAGTTGACGTCGCGCGGCACTCGCCAAGTGAACTGCGAGTAGATGTCGGCGTAGCGATCAGCGTTCATGCGTTGACAGGGCCGCAGCGATCAGCACCGCGGGAAAGAACACGAACGAATTCAACACCGCATCGAGCATCGAGAGCAAGACCACGACGGCGAGCAGCCACGGCAGGGCCTGCGGCGCGCGCGGATCGCCGCGCGGCGCCGTCCAGGCGATGCGCGCGGCCGGCAGCAGCAGCACGCTGGCCGACAGCGCCACGCCGATGAGGCCGAACTGGCCGAGCATGAGCATCGCCAGCCCCCACGGCCGCGACGGCTGCGCACGCCACCAGTCCCACTGCCCCGTGCCGGCCAGCGGGTGCGCCATGGCCAGCGGCAGCGCGCGCTGGTCCTGCGCAATGCGCCAGGTGAACGAGCCGCGGCCGACCGACTTGATCGCACCGACCACCGCGCGGCCGAGCGCGGTGTCGTTGGCCATACGGGCCACCGGCACGGCGCCCGACACATAGACCGCGCTGACGACGAACGCCGCCGCCAGCGCCCCCGCCACCATGTGGCGCGGACGCAGGCGCGACGACAGCCCCAGCGCGGCTGCGCCGAGCAGCGCGAGCGCCAAGCCGCCGATCGACTGCGCGGCCACGGCCATCGCACCGACCACCCACGCCACGGCGCGCCAACGGCGGACGGTTGCATCACGAGACAACGCCAGCCACGCCGCAACCAGTGCGCACAGGCTGATCCACAGGCCGTACTGGTTGCCGTTCTCGAAGAAGCCGAGCGGACGCCAGCCGAGGTAGCGCTCGTTGCCGTCATGGCGAAACGGATGCGGCTCGAAGAACCAGCCGTAGGTCTGCGCACCGGCCACACCTTCGGCGATAGCGAACGGCAGGCAGGCCAGACCCGACAGCGCAAGGGCACGCGCCAGTGCGAACAACCCTTCGGTGCCTGCGCAGTACACGCGGCCGATGAACCACGTCAGCCCCCAGGTGCCGGCGAGGTACAGCGATGCCAGCGCCCCTTCGGGCCGCGCCTGGCCGACGAGCAACAGCGACTGCACCCACGGCCACACACACCAGAGCACCACCGGCGCGTCGAACCACGAAGGGCGAAAGCGGCGCAGCGACGCACGGTCGAACAGCAGCGCGCCGAGCAGCACCGCACACGGCACGGCCCAGGCCTTGTGCAGCCCCATGTCCGACGGCAAGGCGCTGCCGAGAATCCAGAACGGATGCCCGCTTTGCCCGGCCTGCGACGAGCCTGCAGGGAACACGCCCACCGGCGCGAACAACCAGCCGCCGAAGAACACGAGCAGCGCAGCCATGCGCGGCGGCAGGGCCTTGAACGCGATCAGCGCGCCACCCGTCAACAGCGCCAAACCGAGCCACAGCGCAGGCTGCATGTACCCTCCCGTTGCGTTTTCATTGTCAGCGAGGATGTCGTTGAACCTGCCCTTCGAGACCAACCCGACGCAGCTCGCCGGACTGCTGGCGTTTGCGGCGTCCACCCTGGCCTGCGCCTGGGCCGCGCGGCGCCAGCACGGCGGCGGCTGGGCCGCGCTCGGCGCCGTGCATGCGGCGCTGTGGCTCGACATCCTGCTCAACACGCGGCACCGGCTGCACGACGTCGTCAACGCCGGGCTGCGCGCGCTGGGTCTGTACGAGTCACGCGTCTGGCTGCAGGCGGCGCTGTTGCTCGGGCTGGCTGTGGTGGCTGTGCTCGCCTGGCGAGCACGGCGCCGCGCGGGCGTGGCGGTGGGGGCGACGATGGTGTTGATCGCGCTGGTGCTCGTCGAAGCGATCTCATGGCACGAGAGCGACCGCGTGCTCTATTCGACTCTCGGCCCGCTGCTGCTGATCGCCTACGCCTGGCTGGCCTGCGCGGCCGTGGTCGTGTGGTCGGCGCTGCGGCGCTGACGGCTACTTCTTGAGCA
>JANMHY010000381.1:0-4353 GCA_031375525.1 Burkholderiales bacterium | reverse complement strand
GAGCTGATGGCGATGCTCTACGACATCCTGCAAAAGGCGCGCAAGGAAGGCCTGATGTCGATCGAGAACGATGTCGAGTCGCCGCACGAATCACCGCTGTTCAAGAAATATCCCGGCGTCGGCACCGACCACCATGTGGTCGAGTTCATCACCGACTACCTGCGCATGATGGTCTCGGGCAACCTCAACTCGCACGAGATCGAGTCGCTGATGGACAGCGAGATCGAAACCCATCATCACGAAGCGCATGCGCCGGTGGGCGCGTTGCAGCGCGTGGCCGGCGGCCTGCCGGCGTTCGGCATCGTTGCCGCGGTGCTGGGCGTGGTCAACACCATGGGCTCGGTCGGCCAGCCGCCGGCGGTGCTCGGCGCCATGATCGGCTCGGCCCTGGTTGGCACCTTCCTCGGCATCCTGCTGGCCTACGCCATCTTCGAGCCGCTCGCGGGCCTGCTCGAGCAGAAGATCGATGAAGGCGGCAAAGAGCTGCAATGCATCAAGACCACGCTGCTGGCGTCGATGCAGGGCTATGCGCCGCAAGTGGCGGTGGAGTTCGGGCGGAAAGTCTTGTACTCGACGGAGCGGCCGTCGTTTGCTGAACTCGAGAGCCACGTGAAGGGGAAGAAGTAGTTGAATCTCCTTCACCGCAGAGGCGCAGAGGACGCAGAGGTAACGCAGAGGAATTCTTCGATTGAATTTCCTCTGCGAACCTCTGCGTCCCTCTGCGCCTCTGCGGTGAATGAAACTGGTACCTGACGATGGCTGGTGACGCGAAAAAACTTCAACCGATCATCGTCAAGAAGATCAAGAAGGGCGGCCATGGCCACCATGGCGGCGCGTGGAAGATCGCCTATGCCGACTTCGTGACCGCGATGATGGCGTTCTTCCTGCTGATGTGGCTGCTCGGCTCGACGACCGAAGGCGACAAGAAGGGCATCGCCGACTACTTTCAGTCGCCGCTCAAGGTGGCGATGGCTGGCGGCTCGGGCTCGGGCGACTCGTCGCATGTCTTGAAAGGCGGCGGCCAGGACCTGACGCGCACGACCGGCCAGGTCAAGCGCGGTGAGGTCGAGTCCAAGCGAGATGCGGTCAACCTGCATGCGCTGAAGCAGGAGCAGGTGCGCGCCGAGATTGCGCGGCTCGAAGACCTGAAGAAAAAAATGCAGGCCAAGATCGCGGCCAGCGAGCGGCTGTCGCAGATGGCCTCGCAGATCAAGCTCGACATGACGCGCGACGGTTTGCGCATCCAGATCGTCGATGAGCAGAACCGGCCGATGTTTGCCAGCGGGTCGGCCGTCGTGCAGCCGCACATGCGCGACTTGCTGCACGAGATCGGCCAGGTGCTGACCGACGTGCCGAACCGGCTGACGCTCGAAGGCCACACCGACGCGCAAGCCTTCATCGGCGGCGAGCGCGGCTACAGCAACTGGGAACTCTCGTCGGACCGCGCGAATGCGTCACGACGCGAGCTCGTGGCCGGCGGCCTGGCCGACGACCGCGTACTGCGCGTACAGGGCCTGGCGTCGAGCCAGCCGATCGACAGCGCCGATCCGCGTGCCGCGGCCAACCGCCGCATCAGCATCATCGTCATGAACCGCGAAGCGGAAGACCGCATGTTTCGCACGGCGCCCGAAGTGGCCGAGGCGCTCGAGGCCGAGCCGTCGTTGATCACGCCGGTGATGCCGATCGTTTCGCGCACCGAGCCGGCGAAAAAAGCGCACTGAACAAGCACCGGAATCAACCCTCTTATCGCGCTTAAGTTTTTGCGCGCGCCCTGCACCATGCGTGTATGGCCGAGAGCGCACAAGATCGTCACTTACCTGCTTCCCAGCGCAAGATACAGAAAGCGCGTGAAGACGGCCAGGTCGCGCGCTCGCGCGATCTCGGGCACTTTGCCGCAGTCGCCGGGGGCGGCGCGCTGCTGGTGGTGCTGGCGCCCGCGTTCACCGGCTGGCTGCGCGAGCTGATCACACGCGGCCTGACGTTCAACCACCAAAGCCTCGCCGGCACCGCGCCAATGGGGGCACACCTCGGCGAAGCGGCGCTGCGCATGATGGCGCTGGTGCTGCCGCTCGGTCTCGCGCTGGCTGCCGTCGCGCTGCTGGCTGGCGTGCTGTCCGGCGGCTGGAACTGGACGCTCAAACCGATCGCGCCGAAGTTCGACAAGTTCAATCCACTCACCGGCCTCGGCCGCGTGTTCTCCAAGCAGCAGCTCGGTGAGACGCTCAAGGCCTGCGCGCTGGCGCTGGTGCTCGGCACGACCGGTGCGCTGTGGCTGCGCACGCACGCCACCGAATTCACGCAGACGCTGGCGCTGCCGCTGCCCGCAGCGATCGCGCAAAGCGCGGCGTTGTTGCAGGCCGGCCTGCTGTTGCTCGTCATCGCGCTCGCGGCATTCGCACTGATCGACGTGCCGCTGCAGAGGAAGCGCCTGCTCGACCAGTTGAAGATGAGCCACCAGGAAATGAAGGAAGAGTTCAGGCAGCTCGAAGGCAACATGGCGGTCAAGAACAAGATGCGCGCCAAGATGCGCGAGATGGCGAATCACCGCATGCTGGCCGCGGTGCCGAAAGCCGACATCGTCGTCATGAACCCGACGCACTACGCGGTGGCGTTGAAGTACGACGACAAATCGATGGCCGCGCCGCGCGTCGTTGCCAAGGGCGCCGACCTGCTGGCGCTGAAGATCCGCGACCTCGCCATGGAATCCAAGGTGCCGGTGCTGCAGGCGCCGCCGCTGGCGCGGGCGCTGTATGCGCATGCCGAGATCGACCGCGAAGTGCCGCCCGCGCTGTTCGCCGCGGTGGCGCAGGTGCTGGCCTGGGTCTATCAGTTGCGCGCCGCGATGGCGGGGCAGGGCGCGATGCCGATGGAAATTGCGTCGCTGCCGGTGCCGAACGAACTCGACCCGCATCACGAGGGAGTTGAAGCATGAACTGGGTGCAGCGACTGAACGCGATGTTCGGCCCGCAAGCCGGCGTCATCAAAAACCTCGCCGCGCCGATGTTCATCGTCATCGTGCTGGCGATGATGGTGCTGCCGATCCCGCCGCTGCTGCTCGACCTGTTCTTCACCGTCAACATCGCCGTCGCGCTGCTGGTGATGATGGTCGCCGCCAACATGATCCGGCCGCTCGACTTTGCGGCCTTTCCTGCGGTGCTGCTCGTCACCACACTGATGCGCCTGTCGCTCAACGTCGCCTCGACGCGCGTCGTGCTGCTCGAAGGCCACACCGGGGCCGGCGCCGCGGGCCAGGTGATCGAATCGTTCGGCCACTTCCTGATCGGCGGCAACTTTGCCGTCGGCCTGATCGTGTTCGCCGTGCTCGTCGTCATCAACTTCATCGTCGTCACCAAGGGCGCCGAACGCATCGCCGAGGTCGGCGCGCGTTTTACGTTGGATGCGATGCCGGGCAAGCAGATGGCGATCGACGCCGACTTGAACGCCGGCTTGATCGACGACAAGGAAGCCAAGCGACGCCGTCTGGAAGTCAGCGAAGAAGCCGAGTTCTTCGGCTCGATGGACGGCGCCAGCAAGTACGTGCGCGGCGACGCGATGGCGGGCCTGCTGATCCTGTTCATCAACATCATCGGCGGCTTCATCATCGGCGTCGCCCAGCACGACCTCTCCGCCACGCAGGCCGCCAACAGCTACATCCTGCTCGCGGTCGGCGACGCGCTCGTCGCCCAAGTACCGGCCCTGCTGATCTCGGTGTCGGCGGCGATGGTGGTCTCGCGCGTCGGCAAGGAACACAACGTCGGCAGCCAGATCGGCCGCCAGGTCTTCAACTCGTCGAAGTCGCTCGGCGCGGTGGCGGTCATCGTCGGCCTGCTCGGTGTGATTCCGGGCATGCCCAACCTGGTCTTCATCGTCATCGCCTCGGCCATCGGCTACGGCGCCTGGAAGCTGCACCGCAAAGAGCAGGCCATCGAGGCTGCGAAGACGATGACCAAGGAAGAAAAGCGCGAAGCCAATCCGGAAGCGACCTGGGATGACCTGGTCCCGATCGACACGCTCGGCCTCGAAGTCGGCTACCGCCTGATCACGCTGGTCGATGCGCAGCGCGGCGGCGACTTGCTGGCGCGCATCAAGGGCGTGCGCAAGAAATTTGCGCAGGACGTGGGCTTTTTGCCGCCGCCGGTGCACATCCGCGACAACCTCGACTTGAAGCCCAGCATGTACCGCGTGTCGCTGCGCGGCGCGGTGGTCGGTGAGGGCGAGGCCTTCCCCGGCATGCACCTGGCCATCAACCCCGGCGGCGCGACGCAGCAACTCATCGGTACCAAGACGAGTGATCCGGCGTTTGGCCTTCCTGCCGTGTGGATCGATGAGCGCCAGCGCGAGCTGGCCCAAATG
>JANMHY010001014.1:0-3660 GCA_031375525.1 Burkholderiales bacterium | reverse complement strand
CGGTGCACGTTGCTCTTGTAGGGCATGTAGGCCGCAGCGATGATCTTGGCGCGGCGGAACAGCTCTTGCCGTTCGGGCCCGTCGGGCAACAGCGACAAGCGCTTGAGGATCTCGTCGAACTCGGCATTTTTGAAGCGCGCCATGTTCTGCCCGCCCCATTGCGTGCTGTCGAAGCGCATCAAACCGTCCTGGCCGTCGCTGCTGGAGGACAGGCCGCCCAGCGCCCAGACTTGCAACTTGCCCGCGCGGGCCTGCTTCAACTGCTCGGGCCATTTGGCGATGCTGCTTCTGGTGCGGATGCCAATGGCCTGCATGTCCTTTGTCCACAAGGTTTCGAACTCCCGGCTGATCTGGTCAGGCTGCGAGGCGCGGTCGATCAGCAGCGGCGAACCGTCGGGCAGCTCGCGATAGCCGTCGCCGTCTCGATCGACATAGCCGTACATGTCGAGCAATGCTTTGGCGCGCGCAGGGTCGTGGTCGCCCGTCTCGCTTTTGAACTTTGGGTCGTAGCCGGTTGTGTGCGGCGAGGTCGGGCCTTGCGCGGCAATGGCCTGGCCGCGGTAGCCGATGCGGATCAGTTTGTCGATATCGGTGGCCAGACTGATCGCTCGCCGCAAGGCGACCTTGTCCGGCGCATAGCCACCGACCACCGGGTCTTCCATGTTGAAGTAGACGTAAGTGATGTCGGCATTGAGCTGGCGACGCATCTGGATGCCGCGCTTGGCGAGATTGGGTGCCAGCTTGCCGTTGGGCGAGGCCAGGTTGACGTACTCGCCGGGCACCGCGCCAGTCTTGCCGGCAGCGCTGTCAATCTCGGTGTTGAGGAAAGCCAACCAATAGGGCTGGGCCTCCTCGATGATCGATGCCTGTACTTCGTCGACCATCGGTAGCTTGCGCCCCTTGAAGCGCGCGAGCAGGGCCTGGCCTTCAGCATCGTCCGCATCGGGCTCGCCGTCATAGAGATCACCGCGGTAGTCAGGGCTCTTTTCAAGCACGATCAGTGAACTGCGTCGCCACTGCTTCAAGCGGAAAGGGCCCGTGCCCACCGGGTGCGCGTCAATCTGATCGCCGTAAAACTCAACCACCTCGCGCGCCTGCGCGCCGTAGTGATGCGGCCCGGCCAGCAGCTCAGGCAAGCGCGGGCGCGGCTCACGCAGTTTGAATTGCAGCGTGTAGCGATCGAGCGCGCGCATGCCTTCGATAGGCGTGTCGTAGTCGAAGGCTTTCTTGGTGTCGATTGCGGCCTTGCGCACTTCGGCCAAACCGACGAAGCCCGCCGACGACTCGATGACACCCCAGTTCGGGCTCTTGTTGGCCGGATCGGCAATGCGCTGGAAGGCGTAGATGAAATCCTGCGCTCCGACTTCGCGCTTCTTGCCCTTGAACGCCGGGTCGTCGGCGAAGTAGATACCTGGTCGAACCTTGATCGTCCAGGTGCGGAAATCGTCGCTCGTCTCGGGCATCCCCACCGCCAACTGCGGCCTAACTTTGGCCGGTCGCGCCAGATGGTCGTAGGCGTACAGGGCCTCGAAGATGTGGGCTGTGACGGCGATGGAATAGATGTCGTTCATCTTGGCCGGATCCAGGGTGGTCTCGGCAACGCGGAAAGCGATCTTGAGAACCTTCTTCGGCTCGCTGCTCTGCGCATGCACTGCCGTCAAAATACCCAGCGCCGCAACCAGCGCCAGCAAGCCCTTGGCGCGCTTGAAGTTCGTGTTCATGCTGAAGCTCATTGCGGCTGCGGCGTTTCGATGTCGACATACCGCCACCAGTCGCGCAGGAACGGGTGGCGCTTGTAGCCGACGAGCTGCGGGTGCATCAGGTCGGTGGCGATGCGGTGTGCGCTGACTTTGTACGGCATATAGACGATGGCCAGTTGTTTGGCGTCGCGCATCAGCGCCTCGCGCTCGGGGCCGTCGGCCATGACGGCGATGCGTTCGTACAGCGCGTTGAACGCCGGCAGGTCGAAGCGGGCGTGATTCGCCTGGCCCTTGTTCGGGCCGTAGAGCAGATCGAGGTAGTACTGGCCGTCCGGGTTGGTGCCGCCCCAGGCCACGCCCCACATCATCAGCTTGCCGGCGCGGCTTTGCTTCAATTGCTCGGGCCACTTGGCGATCCTGAACTCGATGCGCACGTTGATCGCGCTCATCGCCTTCTGCCACAGCTCCTGTTGCTGGCGCGAGAGCTGGTCGGGCTGCGACGAGTACTCGAGCAGCAGCCGCGAGCCGTCGGGCCGGTCGCGCCAGCCGTCGCCATCTCTGTCGACGTAGCCGTACAAGTCGAGCAGCGCCTTGGCGCGTGGCGCGTCGTACTGACTCATCTCGGTCTTCAACTTGGCGTCGTAGCCCGAGAGCAGCGGCGGAATGATGCTTTGCGCGGGAATGGCCTGACCGCGGCGCACTTGCGTGATCTCGCGCTCGCTGTCGTAGGCCAGGGCCAGGGCACGGCGCAGCGCCACGCGCTCGGGCGTGTAGCCGCCGACGACCGGGTGCTCCATGCCGAAATACACCAGCGTCGAGTCGACCAACGGCACGCGCTCCATGCGCACGCCTTGCTTGACGAGGTTGGGTGCCAGCTTGCTGTTCGGCGTGGCGATGGTGGCGAATTCATTGGGCAGGCGGTCGATCATGTCGTGCTCGCCATTCAGGAACGCCAGCCAGCGCGGCTGCGTTTCTTCGATGATGCTGATCTCGACGCGATCGACCAAAGGCACGCGCTTGTTGGCGAGCTTGGCGGCGATGGCCTGCGCCCCGGCGTCGTCGGGGGCTGCTTCTTCGTCATACGGATCGTCGCGGTAGTTCGGGTTGCGCTCCAGGACGATCTTGGCACTGCGCCGCCATTCGACCAGGCGAAACGGCCCGGTGCCCACGGGATGCTCCATTTCCTTGCCGGCGTAGGCCTCCATCACTTCACGCGCCACGGCGCCCATCACCGCGCCTTCGGCGAAGACGTAGAAGAAACGCGGCGACGGTTGCGCCAGGCGCAGCTCGAACGTGTAGCGGTCGAGTGTGCGCAGACCTTCGACTTCGGCGTCGTAGGGGAACGGGGTCTTGTCGGCGATCGCTCGTCTGCGCAACTCCGACAGGCCGATGATCTTCGCGTTCTCCAACTGGAAGAGGTTGGGGCTCTTGAACTTGGGGTCGTAATGGCGCTTGACGCTGTAAACGTAGTCGGCTGCGGTCAGTTCGCGTTTCTGGCCTTTGAAGACCGGGTCATCGGCAAAGTAGATGCCGGGCCGGATGCGAAAGACGAAGCGCTTGCCATCGTCCGTGATCTCGGGCAGCGCAGCAGCCGTTTGGGGTTTGAACTTCGCAGGCCGCGCCAGATAGTCGTAAGTCAGCGGGGCGTCGAAGATGTTCGAAGCGACGGTGCGCGAATACAGGTCGGAAATCTGCGCCGGGTCGAAGCCGGTTTCGGCGACGGGAAAGGCATACCGCAGAACCTTCAGGGGCTGCGCCACCTGATTCGGAAGCACCTTCTTCGGTGCCTGCGCCGCAGCGCTGCCGCACGCCAGCACGAGGCTCGTGGCCAGCGCCAGCAACAGGGAAGATTTCATGGCTCAGAGTGCGAGCTGGGGAAGCATCGCAGTCTATCGAGACAGCAAACCCTGGAGCAGCGCGGGCAAATGCGGGTGAACCCGCGACGGGCCGCGCCCTACAC
>JANMHY010000376.1:0-2167 GCA_031375525.1 Burkholderiales bacterium | reverse complement strand
CATCACCGTGTTGTCGGCCAGGTCGATCAGGCCGAACAGCTTGCCGCGCGGCACGCCCTGCAAGCCGTCTTCACCGCCGGTGACTGGCAGTTGCACGGCGAAGAAGTACACCAGTTGCGCCAGCGCCAGCGTGATCATCGTCAGGTAGATGCCCGAGCGGCGGATCGACAGCGCGCCGAACAGCGCACCGAGCGCCGCCGCCACCGCGCCACCCGCGAGGATGGCCAACTCGGGCGAGACCCCGTAGTTCTTGGCGAGTGCCGCGCACACATACGCCGCCGCGCCGAAGAACGCCGCATGGCCGAACGACAGCAGGCCGGCAAAGCCCAGCAGCAGGTTGAAAGCGCAGGCGAAGAGCGCGAAGCACAGCACCTTCATCAGGAAGGTCGGATAGACGATGAAGGGCGCGATCACGCCGGCGGCGATCAGCAGCGCGTAGCCGATGGCAGGGCGCGACAAGTAGGGCGTTGGCGTGGCGGCGAGTGTGGTCATAAAAGTTCCTTCACGCCTGCTTGCCGAACAAGCCCGCCGGGCGCACCAGCAGCACGATGATCATGATGACGAAGATCACCACCGCCGACGCTTCGGGATAGACCACCTTGGTCAGGCCCTCGACCAGGCCGAGGCCGAGGCCGGTGACGATCGAGCCGGCGATCGAACCCATGCCGCCGATCACGACGACGGCGAAGACGACGATGATCAGGTTGGACCCCATCAGCGGATTCACCTGCACGATGGGGGCCGCCAGCACACCGGCAAACGCCGCCAGCGCCACGCCGGCGCCGTAGGTGGCCGTCACCAGCACCGGTACGTTGATGCCCAGCGCCTGCACGAGTTCGGGCTTCTCGGTGGCTGCGCGCAAGGTGGCGCCGAGCGGTGTGCGCTCGATCACGTACCACGTCACAAGACACACGGCGAGTGCCGCCACCACCACCCAGCCGCGGTACAGCGGCAGGAACATGAAGCCGAGGTTGACGCCGCCTTGCAGGCTTTCGGGCGGCGGGTACGACTCGCCCGAGACGCCGAAGAAATAGCGGAACACGCCCTCGCCGATCAACGCCAGGCCGAAGGTCAGCAGCAAACCGTACAGGTGGTCGAGCTTGTAAAGGTGCTTGAGCATGGTGCGTTCGATCAGCACGCCGAGCGCGCCCACCAGCAGCGGCGCCACCAGCAGCGCCACCCAGTAGTTCATGCCGAAACGGTTCGCGCCGATCAGCGCGATGAAGGCGCCCACCATGTACAGCGCGCCGTGCGAGAAGTTGATGATGTTGAGCAGGCCGAAGATGACCGCCAGCCCGAGGCTCAGCACGGCATAGAACGAGCCGTTGATGAGGCCGAGCAGCAGCTGCCCGAACAGGGCCTGCGTCGAGATGCCGAAGATGTCCATGCCGCGCCGGATCGGGTTCTACTTCTTCAGCATCGGGCAACGCGATGCGGACATCGGCTGGAAGGCTTCGGCCGCGGGAATCGTCGCGCGCACGTGGTAGTAGTCCCAGGGCACGGTCGATTCACCGGGCTTCTTGACCTGCAGCAGGTACATGTCGTGCACCATGCGGCCGTCTTCGCGGATGCTGCCGTTCTTGGCGAAGAAGTCGTTGACGGGCGTCTTCTTCATCTGCGCCATCACCTTGGCCGTGTCGTCTCTGGCCACCGCCTTGACGGCCTGCAGGTAATGCGACACCGACGAGTACTGACCCGCCTGCACCATCGTCGGCATGCGCTTGTGCTTGTCGAAGAAGCGCTTCGACCAGGCGCGCGTCTCGTCGTTCAAGTTCCAGTAGAAGCCTTCGGTCAGGTACATGTTCTGTGTCGTCTTCAGGCCCAGCGAATGCACGTCGGTGATGAACACCAACAGGCCCGCCAGCGACTGCTTGGGCGTGATGCCGAACTCGGCCGCCTGCTTGATCGAGTTGGTGGTGTCGGTGCCGGCGTTGGCCAGGCCGATCACCTGCGCCCCCGACGATTGCGCCTTGAGCAGGAACGACGAGAAGTCGGTGCCCGGGAACGGATGGCGCACGGCGCCCAGCACCGTGCCACCGTTGGCCTTGACGACGTCGCCGGCGTCCTTTTCCAGCGAATGGCCGAAGGCGTAGTCCGCCGTCAGGAAGAACCAGCTTTTGCCGCCCTGCTTGACGACGGCCTTGGCGGTGCCGTTGGCCACCGCGTA
>JANMHY010000981.1:0-3633 GCA_031375525.1 Burkholderiales bacterium | reverse complement strand
GGTGGCATCGGTGAAACGGTCGCACAGCTCCGTCACGCCGGCGTCGAGCGCGGGTTGGATCGACTGCACCAGGTGATCGCGCCGCGCGGCAAACACCAGCAGCGACTCGGTCAATGCATCCATCGGTTGGTGAAGCACGAGTTCGCGCAGCGTCTCGGCCAGCGGCGTGCCACCCGGCTCGCGCGTCACCAGAACCTCGTGCCCACGCTCGCGCAGCCACGCCGCCAGCGGCTCGATGTGCGATGACTTGCCGGCGCCGTCGATGCCTTCGAAGGTGATGAACCGGCCGCGTGCTGTCATTGCCGCCGGGCCGCCCCAAGGCATTGACGCTCCCCTCGGGGGGCGCGAACGAAGTGAGCTTGGGGCCTCATTTACTTGCCGCCGCGTTGGAACTGATTCACCGCGCGGTTGTGGTCGTTGAGGTTGTCAGAGAACACGCTCGACCCATCGCCGCGCGCAACGAAGTACAGCGCCTTGCTCGGCGCCGGCTGCAGCGCCGCCTTGATCGAATTGCCGCCGGGCAGCGCGATCGGCGTCGGCGGCAGGCCTTTGCGGGTATAGGTGTTGTACGGCGTGTCGGTCTGCAGATCTTTCTTGCGCAGGTTGCCGTCGAACGACGCCCCCAGGCCGTAAATCACCGTCGGGTCGGTCTGCAGCGGCATGCCGATGCGCAGGCGGTTGTTGAACACGCTCGAGACCTTGGTGCGGTCGGCTTCGAGCCCGGTTTCCTTCTCGACGATCGAGGCCATGATCAGCGCCTCGTCGATCGACTTCAGCGGCACGTCCTTGGCCCTCTCGGCCCACGCCGCTTCGAGTTTTTTCTGCAGCATCTGCTGTGCGGCGCGCAGCACCGTCATGTCGCTGGCGCCGCGGCTGTAGTGGTAGGTGTCGGGGAAGAAGCGCCCTTCGGCCGCCACGTTGGGCAAGCCGAGCGCGGCCATGATCTGCGCCTCGCTCATGTCCTTCGTCGTGGCTTTGAGCGACGGCGCCTGCACCAGCGCGTCGCGCATCTGTTTGAAGGTCCAGCCCTCGGTGATGCGCACCACCTCCATCAGCGACTCGCCACGAATCATGCGCTCGAGCAGTTGCTGCGGCGTGATGCCGCGCTCGATGCTGTAGTTGCCGGCACGCATCTGCGGCGCCTTGCCCGAGGCGCGGAAGAACAACCACAGGAACTCGGGCGGGGTCTGCACGCCGGCCTGAACCCACTTCTCGGCAACGCTGCGCGGCGACGTGCCCGGCGCGATCGAAACCTCGACCGCGTCCGCCGCCAGCGGCAGCGGCTGTTGCAGCCACCACCAGGCCGCGGCCACCGTCCCCGCCGCGGCCAGCACGATGAGCAGCACGAGCCAGCGCAGCAGTCGCATCACCATGGGCCTCCTGTGTCGATCACACCTCATGATAATCAGCGCATGAATGCCAACGTGACGACTGATTTCGACGGCGCGACGCCGTTGCCCGAATGGGGCGTGATCCGCGCCGCGGGCGCCGATGCGGCCAGCTTCCTGCAAAGCCAATTGACGCAGGACGTGCTGGGCCTCGACGCCCACCGTGCCACGCTCGCCGGCTGGTGCTCCGCGAAGGGCCGCTTGCTGGCCAGCTTCGTCGTCTGGCGTCCTGCGCCGGATGAAGTGCTGATGGCCTGCAGCGCCGACGTGCTGCCTGCGGTGTTGAAGCGCCTGTCGATGTTCGTGCTGCGCGCCAAGTGCAAGCTCAGCGACGCGAGCGCCGAACTGGCGCTGCATGGCGTGGCCGGCACGGCGGCAACGGTGGCCGCGTGGCGCTGCGCCGATGGGCTGATCGGCCTGCCGGCCGTGCGCGGCACGGCGCGCGCGTTGCGCGCCGGCGCGGGCCCTGCCCTGCCCGCACTCGATGCCGACGCCTGGTCGTGGCTCGAAGTGGCCAGCGGTGTGCCGCGCATCGTCGCCGCAACGGCCGAACAGTTCGTGCCGCAGATGGTGAACTTCGAAGTCGTCGGTGGCGTCGATTTTCAGAAGGGCTGTTACCCGGGGCAGGAAGTCGTCGCGCGCAGCCAGTACCGCGGCACTTTGAAGCGGCGCGCGTTTGTCTTCGAGTCGGCTGCCGCGGCCGTGCCGGCGCAAGAGATTTTTCACAGCGCCGACCGTGAGCAGCCGGCGGGCCTGGTGGCGAACGCAGCGTCGTGGCGAGGCCGGCATCTGCTGCTGGCCGAAGTGAAGCTGGCCGCGCTCGAAGGCGGCACGCTGCATCTCGGCGCTGCGGGCGGCCCGCAGCTCGCGCGCGCCGACATGACCTACGCGGTGCCGCTCGAAGCCGTAGCGTGACGTCACGCCGGCTCTACATCTACTTTCGCGTCGAGTGCGAGAGCGAGGCTGCAGCCGTGGCCGCGGTGCGCGAGTTGCATGCGGATTGGCAAGCGGCGATGCCCGGCCTGCGCTGTGAGTTGCTGCGGCGCACCGACCCACGCGGTGATATCACGCTCATGGAAACTCATGTTTGCGCGCAAGGCGTCAGCGCCGAGTGGCAAGAGCGCATCGAGCGCGATGCCGGGGCGCGCCTCAAAAGCGTACTCGTGGGTGAGCGCCACGTCGAGGTGTTCACGCCATGTGCCTGATCGGCCTGGCGCTCGACGCGCACCCGCGCTTCTCGCTCGTCATCGCCGCCAACCGCGACGAATTCTTCGACCGGCCGGCCGCGCCGCTCGACTGGTGGCGAACATCACCCGACGCGCCCTGGCTGCTCGGCGGACGCGACCTGTCCGCCGGCGGCACCTGGATGGCGCTGTCGGAGCACGGCCGCATCGGCATGTTGACCAATGTGCGTGATCCGTCGCGGCAGCGGCCCGATGCGCCGTCCCGCGGTGCGCTCGTCACGGCATGGCTCGACGGCAACGATGACGAAGCACGGGGGCACAACCCGTTCAACCTGATCGGCGGCGATCTGCAAAGCGGCCGCTGGTGGTGGCGCAGTGACCGACAGGCCGCCACGCCCCTCGCACCCGGCGTGCATGCCCTCTCCAACGCCGCCCTGAACGAGCCGTGGCCGAAGGTGCGCCGCTTGTCGTCGGCAGTGGAAGCGGTTCTGCGTGGTGACGACAAAACGATCACCGACCGCTTGTTCACGCTGCTCGGCGAGCGCGGCGTGGCCGCCGACGCCGACCTGCCCGACACCGGCATCGGGCTGTCGCGCGAACGCCTGCTGTCGCCGATCTTCATCACCACGCCGGACGGCCGCTACGGGACGCGCTGCAGCACGGTAGTCCTGGGCGAGCGCCGTGACGACGGTTGGCAGTTGAGCGTCATCGAACGCACGCACGACCCGGCGGGTAACGCTGCGCAAGAACGGCACGTCACGCTGCAGCAGTGGCCGCAGCCCGGCCACCGCCCGCGCGTCACCTGAGCGGCAACGTCATTTCCTGGTGCTCGATGCCGGCTTCCTCGAACGCCGCGCCGCGCGATTGCCAACCGTGGCGGCGGTAGAAACCAACGGCGCTGGCCTGCGCATGCAACATCACTTCGCGGTCGCCGCGCGCGCGTGCGGCCTGCACCAGCGCATCGAGCAGTTGGCGCCCGATCGATGCGCCGCGCAGCGACGCGACCACCGCCATGCGCCCGATCTTGGAAACGCCAGGCGCCGTCGTCACCAACCGCCCGG
>JANMHY010000967.1:0-11794 GCA_031375525.1 Burkholderiales bacterium | reverse complement strand
ACCCTCGCGCGTGTGGCCGCAGACGACGTTGCCCAGGCGATGCTTCAAGTCCTGCAACGACATCGCCAGGCAGAAGATCGCCATCACCTCCGAGGCGACGACGATATCGAAGCCGTCTTCGCGCGGGTAGCCGTTGCCCGGGCCGCCGAGGGCGACGGTGGTGTCGCGCAGCGCGCGGTCGTTCATGTCGATGACGCGCTTCCACGTCACGCGCCGCGCGTCGAAGCCGAGTTCGTTGCCGTGGTGGATGTGGTTGTCGATCATCGCCGCGAGCAGGTTGTTGGCCAGCGCGATGGCGTTGAAGTCGCCGGTGAAATGCAGGTTGATGTCCTCCATCGGCACCACCTGCGCGCGGCCGCCGCCGGCCGCACCGCCCTTCAGGCCGAACACCGGGCCGAGCGACGGCTCGCGCAAACACACCACCGCGTTCTTGCCGATGTGATTCAGCGCATCGCCCAGGCCGACGGTTGTCGTCGTCTTGCCTTCGCCGGCCGGCGTCGGGCTGATCGCGGTCACCAGCACCAGCTTGCCGTTGGGCCGGCCGGCCAGCGAGTGCACATGCGCCAGCGACACCTTGGCCTTGGTGCGGCCGTAGGGTTCGAGCGCGCTCTCGGGGATGCCGAGCCGGGCGGCGATGTCGACGATGGGTCGCGGTGCGGCGGCCTGTGCAATTTCGATGTCTGACTTCACGCGTACTCCAAGCGTTGCACACCTTCGGACGTTCCCAGCACACAGACGCTCGCACGGTGGCGCGCGAAGATGCCGACGCAGACGACGCCCGGCCACTGGTTGATCTCGGCTTCCATCGCCAGCGGGTCGGCGATCGACAGGCCATGCACGTCGAGCAGCGGGTGGCCGTTGTCGGTGAGCACATCTTCGCGCAGCACGGCACGGCCGCCGATGTCGGCGAAGCGGCGCACGAGGCGCTGGTGGGCCATGTCGATGAACTCCACCGGCAGCGGAAAACGCCCAAGCACGCCGACCTGCTTGCTCTCGTCGGCGATGCAGACAAAGCGCTCGGCCAGGTCGGCGACGATCTTCTCGCGTGTCAACGCGGCGCCGCCGCCCTTGATCATGAAGCCGCGGCGGTCGATCTCGTCGGCGCCGTCGATGTACACCGGCAGACGGTCGATCTCGCCGGCGTCGAAGACCGCGATGCCGTGCGCGAGCAAGCGCTCGGTGGTCTGCGCCGAGCTCGACACCGCACCGACGATGCGTTCACGCACGCCGGCCAATGCATCGATGAATTTGTTGACGGTGGAGCCGGTGCCGACGCCGACCACACTGCCGGGCACCACGTACTCCAGCGCCGCTTGGCCGACCAGGGTCTTCAATTCATCTTGCGTCATCGCTAACTTTGTCGTGGAGTGTCGTCGTGGAAACGAGCAGAGGTTGTCGAAGGGCGTTTGCGAGAATGGCCGCCGATTATGTCGTTGGTGCCCTACGCCCTCACCCGCCCTTTTCTCTTCGGCCTTGATGCCGAGCGCGCGCATGACCTGACGCTGGCCGCGATCGAACATTTGCAGAACACGCCCGCGCAAGCCTTCTGGCAGCAGCCGCGCATTGCCGATCCGATCAACATCGCGGGCCTGGCCTTCCCCAACCGCGTCGGCCTGGCCGCCGGCCTCGACAAGGGCGGGCGCGCCAGCGACGGCCTGGGCGCGAGGGGTTTCGGCTTCATCGAGGTCGGCACCGTGACGCCGCTGGCGCAGCCGGGCAACCCGAAGCCGCGCATGTTCCGCGTGACCGATGCCAAGGCGCTGGTCAACCGGCTGGGCTTCAACAACGACGGCCTCGATGCTTTCATCGGCCATGTGCAGCGCGCCAAGACCTTCCGTGCACAAGGCGGTCTGCTCGGCTTGAACATCGGCAAGAACGCGGCAACGCCGATCGACAAGGCGGCCGACGACTACCTGGCCTGCATGCGCGGCGTCTATCCGTATGCGGACTACGTGACGGTCAACATCTCGAGCCCGAACACGCAGAACCTGCGCAGCCTGCAAAGCGACGAGCAACTGCAATGGCTGCTGCAGCGCCTGATGGAGCGCCGCGCCGAGTTGGCGCGCGACTACGGGCCCAAGCCGATCTTCGTCAAGATCGCGCCCGACCTCGATGAAGACGAGGTCAGGTCGATCGCTGCCACGCTGCAACGGCACGGCGTCGATGGCGTCATCGCCACCAACACCACCGTCTCGCGCCACGGCGTCAACCACCTGCCCAACGGCCAGGAGACGGGCGGCCTGTCCGGCGCGCCGCTGCTGGCCGGCAGCAACCGCGTCATCCGCCTGCTGCGCACTGCACTCGGCAAGGCTTATCCCATCATCGGCGTCGGCGGTGTGATGAGCGGCGACGATGCGCGCTCGAAGATGAAGGCCGGCGCGAACCTGGTGCAGATCTACAGCGGCCTGATCTACCGCGGTCCGGCGCTGGTGCCGGAGGTGGCGCGGGCCCTTCGAGGTTGATCGCACGACGCGTTCGGGTTGGCGGCTGCGTCGGCGCACAATCCTTCCCATGAGCTTGGTGCCGGGTGCCCTTCGCCTCGCTGCCCTGTGCGGTCTGCTGGCCACCACGGCGGCACTGTCGCAGACTCTGCCACTGCCGTCGGCGCTGATCCGGCTGGACAGCGAGGCCGGCGCGCAGTTGCTGATCGACAGCCAGGCGCGGCGCGCCTACTGGCCCTTGTCCGTCCAGTTCGTGACGCAGAAGAACCAGGCCTATTGCGGCGTGGCCAGCATGGTGATGGTGCTCAACGCGATGGGTGTCAAGGCACCGCCGGCCGTGGGCTACGAACCGTTTGCCACCTTCACGCAGGACAACCTGCTCAACGAGAGCACTGAAGCCATCCTGCCTCAGCAGACCTTGATGAAGCAAGGCATGACGCTGACCGAGCTGGGCCGCATCCTCGGCTCGTACGCCGTGGCGGTGACGGTCACGCACGCCGATGATGTGGGTTTGGAGAAATTTCGCCGCACTGCGTCGCGGCAGCTGGCCACACCCGGCGGCTACGTGCTCGCCAACTACCTGCGGCGCGCAATCGGGCAGGAGACGGGCGGCCACATCTCACCGCTGGCCGCCTACGACGAAACGAGCGACCGTTTCCTGATCCTTGACGTGTCCCGCTACAAGTATCCGCCGGTGTGGGTGGCGGCAAGCGAACTCTATGGCGCGATGAACACGGTCGACAAGGACAACGAGGGGCGGCGGCGCGGCTACGTGCTGGTCGGGCCCTGATCGATCAGTACCCCAGCGCCAACCCCGAGTTGCGCCGCGGATCGTTGGCGCCATAGAAGCGGTTCTTGCCCACCGGCTTGCCGCCGAGCGATGGCGCGCCCACCAGGATGGCGGCAAGGTGGTTGGCCGGTTGCGGCCCAGCGAACTTGTGGCCCATGCCTTCGAGCAGCTTGCGCGTGTCGGGACTCAGCGCAAAGTTCTCGACGTTGGTGGTCTCGGGCAGCCACTGCTGGTGGAAGCGCGGTGCGTCCACCGCTTCCTGCACGTTCATGCCGTAGTCGATCACGTTGACGATGGTGTGCAGCACCGCGGTGATGATGCGGCTGCCGCCCGGCGTGCCGAGCACCATCACCGGCTTGCCGCCTTGCGTGACGATGGTCGGGCTCATCGAGCTCAGCGGGCGCTTGCCCGGCGCGATCGAGTTGGCTTGGCCTTGCACCAGGCCGTAGAGGTTGGGCACGCCGACCTTGGCGGTGAAGTCGTCCATCTCGTTGTTGAGCAGCACGCCGGTCTTGGGCACCGTGACCTTGGCGCCGAACCAGTCGTTGAGCGTGTAGGTCACCGACACCGCGTTGCCGAACTTGTCGACGATCGAGTAGTGCGTGGTGTTGCTGCCTTCGTGCGGCGGCGTGCCGGGCTTGATGTCCTTCGAGACGCCGGCCTTGTTGGCATCGATCGCGGCGCGCAGCTTCTCCGCGTAGCCCTTGTCGAGCAGGCGATCGAGCGGGTTCTTCACGAAGTCCGGGTCGCCGAGGTAGCTGTTGCGGTCCATGTAGGCATGGCGCATGGCCTCGATCTGCACGTGCACCGCCTGCGCCGAGCGGAAGCCCCAGTCCTTGAGCGGATAGCCTTCGAGCACGTTGAGGATCTCGCACACGATCACGCCGCCCGAGCTCGGCGGCGGCGCCGAGACGACGCTGTAGCCGCGGTAGTCGCACTCGATGGGTGCGAGTTCACGCGTCTGGTACTGGTCGAGGTCGGCCTGCGTGATCAGGCCTTTGCCCGCCTGGCTGGCGGCCACGATCGCGGCGCCCACCGGGCCTTTATAAAAACCATCGGCGCCTTTGTCGCCGATCGCGCGCAGCGTGACGGCCAGTTCTTTCTGCACCAGCTTCTGACCCGGTGCGAATGGCTCGCCGTTATTGAGAAAGATCGCGCCCGACGCAGGATCGGCCTTGAAGTCGGCCGTTGCGGTGACGAGCATGTCCACGTCACCCTGGTCGAGGGCGAAGCCGTCCTGCGCGTACTTGATCGCTGGCGCGATCACGGCGCTGCGCTTCATCGTGCCGTACTTCGACAACGCCAACTCCAGCCCATGCACGGTGCCCGGCACCCCCACGGCGAGGTGGCCGTTGGTGCTCAGGCCCTTGATGACGTTGCCGTCCTTGTCGAGGTACATGTTGACCGTGGCGGCCAGCGGCGCCTTCTCGCGGAAGTCGAGAAAGGTCTTGCGGCCGTCGGCCAGCTGAATCGTCATGAAGCCGCCGCCGCCGAGGTTGCCCGCGGCGGGATAGACCACCGCCAGCACGTAGCCCACCGCCACCGCGGCATCGACCGCGTTGCCGCCGTCCTTGAGCACATCGACGCCGACGCGCGTGGCCAGGTGCTGCGCGGTGACGACCATGCCGTTTTCAGCCGCCACCGGCGCCGTCGAGGCCGCTTGCGCGGTCAGAAACCAGAATGCGACTGAGACCGCGACCAGCGCGTGTCGACTACCGTGTACTTGCATGAGGAGCCTCCTGACAGAGGCAGCGCATGCTACGCCAACCTCATGGCAGCGGCACGCTGGGCCGCCAGACACGCAGGATGGCCGCGACCGGCAGGCGGCCGCTGGTCGGCAGACCGAACTTGTCGGTGACCAGGCAATCCCGATCGGTGAAGTGAGTGCCCTGGTTCCATTCGGAATAGATCACCGCGATGGCCTTGCCGTCCTTGGTCTCGACCTCATCGACCAGGGCCACGCGCTGCGCAGTCGTGCTGTTGGGCACATAGGTGAACAGCACATCGCCAACCTGCACGTCGGCCGGATCCACATTGCCCTTCCACTGCGGCGCCAGGCCCGGCTGGCGCTTGCCGGCCTTGCTCTCGATGTAGTCGGACGAATAGCCCTTCTTGTCGATCCAGCTCTTGCACTTCTCGGCGAAGGTCTGCGCGCTCGCGCTGGCGCACAACGCAAGGCTCAGGGGCAACATCGACAGGGCCGCTCTCGAATTCATGCGCTGCTCCTCAAGGATTTCAATGCAATGCGACGCCGGTTTTGCTTTGCAACTCGTCGCGCGTCACGCCCGGCGCCATCTCGACCACCTTGAGCCCCTGCGGCGTCACGTCCATCACCGCCAGGTCGGTGATGATGCGGCTGACCACGCCGACCCCCGTCAGCGGCAAGGTGCACTGCGGCAGGATCTTCAGATCGGTCGTGCCGTCCTTCTTCTTCGCCACATGCTCCATCAGCACGATGCAGCGCTCGACGCCAGCGACGAGGTCCATCGCGCCGCCCATGCCCTTGACCATCTTGCCGGGGATCATCCAGTTGGCGAGATCGCCTTTTTCGCTGACTTGCATCGCGCCGAGGATCGACAGGTTGATCTTGCCGCCGCGGATCATCGCAAAGCTGTCGTGGCTGCCGAAGATGCTGCTGCCCGGGATCGTCGTCACCGTCTGCTTGCCGGCGTTGATCAGGTCGGCATCGACCTCGGCGTCGGTCGGGAACGGCCCGATGCCGAGCATGCCGTTCTCGCTCTGCAGCCAGACCTCGATGTCGTTGGGCACGAAGTTGGCCACCAGCGTCGGGATGCCGATGCCGAGGTTGACGTAGTAGCCGTCTCGCAGCTCGCTCGCGGCCTTGGCGGCCATTTGGTCTTGGGTCCAAGCCATCGTCGTTCTCCTAAGCGCTGCGCGTTGTTCGTTTCTCGATCCGCTTCTCGGGGCTCGCGTTGTGCACGATGCGGTGCACGTAGATGCCCGGCAGATGAATGTCGTCAGGCGCCAGTTCGCCGACTTCGACGATCTTCTCGACTTCGACGATGCAGACCTTGCCCGCCATCGCCGCGGCCGGGATGAAGTTGCGTGCGGTCAGTCGAAAGCGCAGGTTGCCGCTCTTGTCGGCGACGTCGGCCTTGACCAGCGCCACGTCGGGCACCAGCGACTGCTCCATCACATACGTGCGGCCGTTGAACTCGCGCAACTCCTTGCCTTCGGCAACGATCGTGCCGACGCCGGTGGCGGTGAAGAAGGCCGGGATGCCGGCACCGCCGGCGCGCAGCTTCTCGGCCAGCGTGCCCTGCGGCGTGAACTCGAGCTCCAGCTCGCCGGCCAGGTACTGGCGCTCGAACTCCTTGTTCTCGCCGACGTAGCTTGAGATCATCTTCTTGATCTGCCGCGTCTCGAGCAGCTTGCCGAGGCCGAAGCCATCGACACCGGCGTTGTTCGAGATCACGGTCAGGTTCTTCGCACCCGAATCGCGCAGCGCGTCGATCAGCGCCTCCGGGATGCCGCACAAGCCGAAACCGCCGACGGCGAGCATCTGGCCGTCCTTGACAACGCCGTCGAGCGCGGCCTTGGCGCTCGGAAAGATTTTCTTCATCGATCTGTCTCCTGCGAAGGAACGCGCGAGCGTACTACTTAGCCCATTACGTAGTCGTTACGTAGAATCAACTAGCGATGACCGACACCGACTACCGTACCGCGTTCGAACAGGCGCCGATCGGTCTGGTCATTTCGCGCGACCGCTTGATGGTGGCCTGCAACCAGCAACTGCTGGCGATGTTCGGCGCCCGGCACGACAGCGAGTTCGCCGGCCGCAGCTTCGAGCTGCTCTACCCGACGCACGAAGAGTTCGAGCGCACCGGGGCGCGCATCATCGCCAGCCTCGACCGCAAGGGCTTTTATGCCGACGAGCGAATCATGAAGCGCTTGTCGGGCGAGCTGTTCTGGTGCCATGTCTCGGGCCGTGCGCTCGAACCGAAGCGGCCGCACGCCGCCGGCATCTGGAGCTTCGAGGACCTGTCGGCGCGGCGCAAGGTCTCGGCCGCGCTGACGCCGCGTGAGCGCGAGATCGCCGCGCTGCTGATCGAGGGTCTGACCTCCAAGCGCATCGGCCAGCGCTTGACGATCAGCCCACGCACCGTCGATGTGTACCGGGCGCGGCTGATGCGCAAGTACGGCGCCTCGACCACGCCCGAACTCGTCAACACGCTGCTGACGGTGTGATGACACTGCCCACCGCCCACGACGACGCCGGCTGGGACGCCCTGGCGGGCGAGGAGCGCGCGCTGCACCGCTACAGCAACCTGCGCTGGTACCTGGTGCGCCTGCCGGCCGGCGACGCCACAACGCTGGAACAACTGGCCGTCCGCTGGTGGCCGCTGCACTGAACGAAACTCCTCGCATGATCACCGTCCACCACCTCGAACATTCGCGCTCGCAGCGCGTGCTCTGGCTGCTCGAAGAGCTGCGCCTGCCGTAGGAAGTGCAGCGCTACGAGCGCAACAAGCAGACCTCGCTGGCGCCGCCCGAGCTGCAGGCCATCCACCCGCTGGGCAAGTCGCCGGTGATCACCGATGGCAAGGTCACCGTCGCCGAAACCGGGGCCATCGTCGAGTACCTCGTCGAGCAGGCCGGCGACGCGCTGCGCCCTGCCGCCGGCACGCCCGAGCGCCACCGCTACACCTACTGGCTGCACTTCGCCGAGGGCTCGGCGATGCCGCCGCTGGTGATGGCACTGGTTTTCAACCGCATCAAGAAAGCGCCGATGCCGTTCTTTGCGCGGCCGATCGCCAAGGCGATTGCCGACAAGGTGCTCGACGGTTTCGTCAAGCCCGACTTGAAGCGCCAGCTCGTCTTCATGGAGAGCGAACTGGCTTCGCGCCCGTGGTTCACCGGCCGCGCGTTCACCGCCGCCGACGTGATGATGAGTTTTCCGATCGAGGCGGCGTCGTCGCGCGGCGCGCTGCACGCGAACTTTCCCAACCTCAGCGGATTTCTCGAGCGCATCCACGAACGGCCGGCCTACAAGCGCGCGCTCGATCGCGGCGGGCCGTACTCATTGCTCGGTTGACGCAGAATTGTCGTCAACTTAGGAAAGGGCCACCATGCAAGGCGATCCCCAAGTCATCCGCTGGCTGCAAGCGCAACTGCGCAACGAGCTGACCGCCGTCAACCAGTACTTCATTCACTACCGGCTGTTCAAGCACTGGGGCTTCGGCCGCATGGCGAAGAAGGAGTACGAAGAATCGATCGGCGAGATGAAGCATGCCGACGCGCTGATGGAGCGCATCCTGACGCTCGATGGCCTGCCGAATTTGCAGGACCTGGGCAAGCTGCTGGTCGGCGAGACGCTGATCGAAGCACTGGGCTGCGACCTGACGATGGAGCGCGCCGCGCAGGCAGCGATCAAGGACGGCATCGCTCAGTGCGAACTCTCGCGCGACTATGTGTCGCGCGCCGTGCTCCAGCACATCCTCGACGACACCGAAGGGCACATTGACTTTCTGGAGACGCAGCTCGAGTTGGCGGGCAAGGTCGGCGAACAAAACTACCTGCAGTCGCAGACCGAGCCGGTGGGCTGAAAAAGCACGCACGTCCCGATCCAAACAGCTTGCAAATGCGAATGGTTCGCATTAGTATGCCGTCACGATGATTGTTTGTGTCTGCCACCGCGTCTCCGATCGAGACATCGCCCGAGCTGCCCGCCAAGGCTGCGCTTCGTTCGACGAGCTGCAAGACCATTTGCGGGTCGGCACGGCTTGCGGCGCCTGCGGCGATTGCGCACGCCACACCTTCGACCACCACCAACAACAGCAGCCGCTGCGCGCCGGTGCCATCGCCTGGCTGGGCCGCGGCGCCGTGCGCTCGGCGCCGCTGGCGTTGACGACCCCAGCCGCGGGGCTGCTCTGATGCAGCGCGACACCGCCGCACGCGGGCCAACGGCTGCCATGCCCGGCATCGCCGAGACGCAGCCCGGCTCGCCTGCGCTTCGCCGCGTCGACAGCCAGGCGCTGCTCGGTGCCGCACAGGAAATCGAGATCGTTCACGCCGGCCAGATCTACCGACTGCGCCGCACCGCGCTGGGAAAACTGATCCTGACCAAGTAGCCCCGCGCTTTTATCCACCCGACTGCCAGCGGCCGCCAGCCTCGTCGACCACCGCTCCTGCCCTCAGGGGCGTAAACCGAGGATTGGCATGCAACCCACCCCTTTCGAAGACACCGCGGCGCCCGCCCTGCCCTGCGCCGGCGGCCTCATCGCCGGCACGCTGGTGCTGATGACCTGCTGGGCCGCGCCCGAAGCCGACGCCCCGGTCAGCGCCGAACATCAGCGCGCGCTGATGGCCCGCAAGATCGTCTCGAACCTGTTCTTCCTGCGCGAGCACCCGGACATTTCGCCGTGTCTGCGCCAAGTCATCGGCAAGGTGCACCAGCGCTGGCTGCGCCTGGCCGACGCCCTACCGCCCGACGCCGGCGGCCAGGCCGATCGCACGCCACCCGCGTGCCCCCACGCCGCCAACGCGCTGCACTGACGCCATGCCCAAAGCACAACTGCATTGGGCCCACGACCTGCTGGCCGTGGCCCTCGTCGGTGGCATCAGCGGACTCGTCTTCTGGCTCGTCCCGCCGGCCGAGCCGGCCAAGACCACCGCCGCGCTCGGCGTCACGACCCTCGTTCTTTCAACGCCAATGGAGTTACGAACATGCAGCGTCGTCAATTCCTGATTGCTTCGAGCAGCGCCAGCCTCCTGGCCGCGTGCGGCGGTGACGACGACGACGCGCCGCGCAACAGCTATGTGCAGAGCAACCTCGTCGCCAGCGAAGCCGACGCGGCCACCTTCAAGCCGCTGCTCGCAGGCGCCGAGCGCGACGCCGAGTTCATCGACGCCTGGGGCATCGCCATCCGCCCAGCCGGCGCGGGCGGGCACTTCTGGGTGACCGCGGGCGGCTGGTCGTACCAGTTCGTCGGCGATGTCAGCGCGTCCACCGACACCGCGCTGCGCGGCTTGTTCCAGGACGCGCTGACGCTGGTGCGCATCCCCGGCGCGGGCGTGCCCGAAGGCGAGAGCGACGTCACCAACACCGATCTCTTCACCGGCTTTGCCACCGGCGTCGTCTTCAACGGCGCCGAACTCACGTCCGACAAGTTCGTCGTGCGCAACCAGCGCGTCACCGTCGATGGCGCCCTGCAAACCCTCGAAGGCTCGGCACGCTTCATCTTCGCCACCGACTCGGGCGTGATCTCCGGCTGGACCGAGCGCAATGCCGCCAGCGGCGCCGTGGTGCGGCAAAACGGCGCGGCGGTGGAAGTGATCAACGGCAGCGCCGACGGCCAGGCCTACTTCGGCGTGGCGGTCAAGCCCGGTACGTGGGACCGCTTGTGGGCGGCCGACTTCGGCGCCGCGCCGCAGATTCGCGCGTTCGACAAAGACTGGCAACCGGTCCCGCGCGGCAGCGCCGTAGCCAACCCGTTCATCGGCGCGAAGGCCGCCGCCGAGCCGGGCGACTACGTGCCGTTCAACATTCAAGTGCTCGACGTCAAAGGCACGGCCTATGCGTTCGTCGCCTACGCGAAGAGCCAGCCCGATCCTGCGGACCCGACCAAGTTCTACGCCGCCGAAGAAGACGCCATTGCCGCGGCCGACGAAACGCTGCAACCCGACCGTGGCCGCGTCGCCATGTTCGATCTCGACGGCAAGCTCGTGAAGACCTTCGCCGACGACAAGCGCCTGAACGCGCCGTGGGGCCTGGCCATTGCGCCCGGCGACGGCTTCGGGCCGTTCAACGGCGCGCTGCTGGTCGGCAACTTCGGCGGCAAGGGCCGCATCGCCGCCTTCGACGTCGACCGCGGCGCATTCCTCGGCTTCATGACCCAGGACAACGGCGAGCCGGTCTCGATCGAAGGCCTGTGGGGCCTGCAGTTCGGCAACGGCGCCAGCCTGGGCGACAGCCAAGCGCTGTACTTCGCGGCCGGGCCGGGCGACGAGCAACAAGGTCTGTTCGGCGTGCTGCGCCACGCCGGCTGACTGGAACGCCTTATGCATGCGGCAGCGCGCATTGCAACCGTGCGGAGGCTCCATGCTGGACACCACGACCACCAGGTTTTCTCACTGCAAGCCGGCTGACAGCGAGTGGCGCAGCGACGGCCTGCGCGACTTCTTCCTCTACAAGGACCTCGGCGTCGAAGCGGCCACCGCGGGCCGCGTCATCGCGCAGCTCGTCAAGGCGAATCAGGCCCCGGAAAAGGGCACCGGGTGGCACCGACATGAGGCGGACTTCCACATCGTGATCATGACCAAGGGCTGGGCCAGGTTCATGTACGGCGACGAGGAGACGCTGGTCGAGGCCGGCGACTGCGTGCACCAGCGACCCGGCATCGTGCACTACCTGTTCGACTACTCGCCCGACATGGAGTATCTCGAAATCGTCGGCCCGGCGGACTTCACGAGCATCGACATGCCGGCACCATGCGCGGTGCCCGAGCCGGCCAAATGGGAATGAGGTGAGCGATCAGAACTCCATGTCGAGTTCTTCGATCTCTTCCGGCTCGGCCTTCGCCGCAGCGACCCACTCCTTCAT